>JBAPQQ010000523.1:0-7338 GCA_049280695.1 Mycobacterium sp. | reverse complement strand
TTTCGTCTACGACTCGAAAAAGTCTGGTTCCCAGACGGTTTCGCATCTACGCTTCGGCCCCGAACCGATCAAGGCGCCGTACCTGGTTACCCAGGCGGACTTCGTCGGCTGCCACCACTCCCGATTCCTCGACAAGGTCGACGTCCTGGGCCGTGCCGCCCAGGGCGCGGCACTGCTGCTGAACTCGAAACGTCCGCCCGACCGGGTGTGGGACTCGCTGCCCCGCCCGGTGCAACAGCAGATCGTCGACAAAGACATCCGGCTTTTCGCCGTCGACGCCGGCCGGATCGCCAGCGACGTCGGGCTCGCCGGCCGGATCAACGTGGTGCTGCAGACGTGTTTCTTCGCGATCTCCGACGTCCTGCCCCGGGACAAGGCGATCGAACGGATCAAGGAAGCCGTCACCAAGACCTACGGCGAGCACGGCGCCGACGTGCTGAATCGTGAACTGGCGGCGGTGGATCGCGCGCTCGACGGCCTGCACCGAATCGAGGTTCCCGCCCTCGTCACCGCCACCTACGAACCGGGCCCTCCGGTGCCCGCCACCGCACCCGAGTTCGTCCGCACCGTCACGGCCGAGATGATCGCCGGACGCGGGGACGCGCTGGCCGTCAGCGCGCTGCCGGTCGACGGCACCTATCCCAGCGGTACTGCGGCCTTCGAGAAGCGCAACATCTCCGAGCTGGTCGCCGTTTGGGATCCCGACACCTGCATCCAGTGCGGCAACTGCACTTTCGTCTGCCCACACAGCGTCATCCGCACCAAGTTCTACGAACCGGACCGGCTCGCGGACGCGCCCGAGACTTTCCCATCCGTGCCGCTGAGCGCGGTCGGTCTGCCAGACACCCGCTACACGCTGCAGGTGTATGCCGAGGACTGCACGGGGTGCGGGCTGTGCGTCGAAGTCTGTCCGGCGATCGCACCCGGCACCCCGCTCACCAAGGCGATCAACCTCGGACCGCGTGAGCCGATCGTCGACTCCAGCCGGCAGAACATCGCATTCTTCGAGACGCTGCCGTTCAGCAACCGGTCCCGGGTTGACTTCGGCACGGTGCGCGGCAGCCAGTTCCTCGAGCCGCTGTTCGAGTTCCCTGGTGCGTGCGCAGGCTGCGGCGAGACCCCTTATCTGAAGCTGTTGTCGCAGTTGTTCGGCGACCGGTTGATGATCGCCAACGCGACGGGCTGTTCGTCGATCTATGGCGGCAACCTGCCGACCACCCCGTGGACGCACAACGCACAGGGCCGCGGACCGGCCTGGTCGAACTCGCTGTTCGAGGACAACGCAGAGTTCGGCCTCGGCTTCCGGCTCGCCGCCGACACCCACATGACGCAGGCTCGGCAGCTGATCGTCGCCCATCGTGACGCGCTCGGTGCCGAACTCGTCGACGAGATCCTCGACGCGCCGCAGCAATTCGAGTCCGAGTTGCAAACCCAGCGCGCCCGGGTGGCGGAACTGGAAGCACGTCTGGACCGGCTCGACCCTGCTGTGGCTGATGAATTGCGCAGTGTCGTCGATCATCTCGTGCGGCGCAGCGTCTGGATCGTCGGAGGCGACGGCTGGGCCTACGACATCGGCGCCGGCGGCCTGGACCACGTCCTCGCCAGCGGGCGCAACGTGAACGTGCTGGTACTCGACACCGAGGTGTACTCCAACACCGGTGGGCAGATGTCGAAGTCGACGCCGCTGGGCGCGGTCGCGAAGTTCGCCGCCGGCGGAAAGGACGTCCCGCGCAAAGACCTTGCACTGCAGGCGATCGCATACGGCAACGTCTACGTCGCGCGGGTGGCTATGGGCGCCGATGGACAGCAGACGCTGCAGGCGTTCCGCGAGGCGGAGGCTTACGACGGGCCGTCGCTGGTGATCGCCTACAGCCACTGCATCGCACACGGCTTCGAGATGCGCGACGGACTCGACCAGCAGTACCGCGCCGTCAACAGTGGCCACTGGCCGCTGTTCCGCTACGACCCTGAGGTGCGCACCGCGGGACGTTCGCCGTTCTTGCTCGACTCCCATCGCCCGCGTATCAGCCTTGCCGACTACCGCTACCGGGAACTGCGCTTCCGCAGTCTTACCAACGCGCATCCGGAGGAGGCCGAACGACTGCTGGCCCTCGCGCAGGAGTCGGTCGATCGTCGCTGGAAAACCTACGAGGACATGGCATCTGAGAACGCTGAGGATTTCGAGCCCGACGCCCGAAAGGCCCCGTGATGGACCTGGCAACCCAATACCTGGGCCTGACGCTGAGCAACCCGCTCGTCGCAGGCGCCTCGCCGCTGAGCCACACCGTCGACGGAGTGCGGCGCCTCGCCGACGGCGGTGTCGGCGCCGTGGTGCTGTACTCGCTGTTCGAAGAACAGATCCGCCGCGAAGCCGAGCAGCGTGCCCAGTTCGCCTACGAGTACAACGAGACCTACGCCGAATCGCTGACGTACTTTCCGGCGACGGTGCACCGCGAGCACGGCGCCAACCGCTACCTTCATCTGGTAGAAGGCGCGGCTGCGGCACTGGACATTCCGGTGATCGGAAGTGTCAACGGCGTCACACCGGGCGGCTGGGCCCGGTATGCGCGGTCGATCCAAGACGCCGGCGCGGCCGCGATCGAGTTGAACATCTACTACCTTCCCGGTGACGCGCGCATCGGCGGTCGTGAGGTCGAGCAACGCCACCTCGACGTCCTGGCCGGCGTCAAGGCCGCGGTGAGTGTGCCGGTGGCGGTGAAACTCAGCCCGTTCTTCAGCTCGACCGCCGAAATGGCTCATCAACTCGACGAAGCCGGCGCCGACGGACTGGTGCTGTTCAACCGGTTCCTGCAGCCTGACATCGACTGCGAGTCACAGACTCCCGTGTCCGGCGTGGCGCTGTCCACGGCCGGCGAGATCCGGCTGCCGCTGACGTGGATCTCGCTGCTGCGCGGACGGTTGCGCGCGTCGTTGGCCGCCACCACCGGAGTCGAGACCGCCACCGAGGTTGTCAAGTATCTGCTCGCAGGCGCCGACGTCGTGCAGTCGGCGTCCGCGTTGCTGCGGCACGGGCCGCAGTACGCGGCTGTGCTGCTCGACGGGTTGCGCGCGTGGATGCGGCGGAAGGAGTACCTCACCGTCGATGCGTTCCGCGGGCTGCTGGCGGTAACCGAGGACGGCTCGGTGCGCGAACGTCGCGACTACGTCGCGGCCGTGCGGGACGCGAACAGCCGCACCTACCACTGGCATTGACACGGGCCTTTAGAGCCGCGCCAGTATCCGCTCGCCGATCTCGGTCGTCGAGAAGGCGGCGTCACCACGGGTGGCCAGGTGCTCTTCGACCGCCTTGTCCACCCTCGCGGCGGCTTCCGGCTCGCCGACATGTGCAAGCAACAGCGCGACCGACATCACCGCCGCGGTGGGGTCCGCCAGCCCCTTGCCCGCGATGTCGGGGGCACTGCCGTGCACCGGTTCGAACATCGACGGATTCATGTGGGTGGCATCGATGTTGCCGCTGGCGGCCAGCCCGATACCGCCGCACACTGCCGCCGCCAAGTCGGTGATGATGTCGCCGAACAGGTTGTCGGTGACGATCACGTCGAACCGGCCGGGGTCGGTGACAAGATGAATCGTCGCAGCATCGATGTGCTGGTAGTCGACACCGACCTCGGGGTACTCCTGGCCGATCTCCTGCACGATCCGCCACCAGAGACTGCCGGCGAAAGTCAGCACGTTGTTCTTGTGCACCAGGGTCAGGTGCTTGCGACGGTGCGCGGCCCGGTGGAACGCATCCTGCACCACCCTGCGCACACCGAAAGCGGTGTTGATGCTCACCTCGGTGGCCACCTCGTGCGGAGTGCCGGTCCGGATCGTGCCGCCCGTGCCGGTGTACGGGCCTTCCGTGCCCTCGCGGACGACGACTAAGTCGATCTGCGGATTGGCGGCCAACGGGCTTACGACACCGGGATACAGCCGGGCGGGCCGCAAGTTGATGTGGTGATCCAGCGCGAAGCGGGTCTTCAGCAGCAGCCCGCGTTCCAGCACGCCGCTGGGTACCGAGGGATCCCCGATGGCGCCCAACAGGATCGCGTCATGGCCGCGCAGTTCCTCCAGCACCGATTCGGGCAGCACTTCCCCGGTCGTGTGGTAGCGCCGTGCCCCCAGGTCGTAGTCCGTCTTGTCGATGCCGGGCAGCACCGCGTCGAGAACCTTGACGGCCTCGCCGATGACCTCCGGACCGATACCGTCGCCGGCGATCACCGCCAGCTTCACGACAAGTCCACGACTTCGAGCTTGTTCGCGCCGATCTCGCCGGCGATGGCCGACCGCAAGTCCGGCGGGACGTCCTGGTCCAGCCGCAGCAAGATCGTCGCACCCGGACCCTCGGCGTCCTCGGACAGCTGCGCGGCGTGGATGTTGACGTTCGCCGCGCCCAGCAGGGTGCCGATCTTGCCGAGGACTCCCGGCCGGTCGACGTAGTTGATGATCAGGTTGACCCCTTCGGCACGCATGTCGAAGTTGCGGTCGTTGATCTGGACGATCTTGTGCACCTCGAGCGGCCCGACCACCGCGCCCGCGACGTTGACCACCGATCCGTCCGCCGTGACCGCACGCACGTCGACCACGCTGCGGTGGTTGGGGCTCTCCGGTGCGGTGCCGATGCTGGCCTCGACGCCGCGCTCGGCGGCCAACGCCGGAGCGTTGACGAAGGTCACCTGGTCCTCGATGACCGCCGAGAACAGCCCGCGCAGCGCCGAAAGACGAAGCACGCCAACCTCTTCGGATGCCAGTTCACCCCGCACCTGCACCGCCACCGAGGCCGGGAGCTCGGGCGACAGAGCCGCCACCAGAAGGCCGAGCTTGCGCACGAGGTCCAGCCACGGCGCAACCTCTTCGCTGACGGCCCCGCCGCCGACGTTCACCGCGTCGGGCACGAATTCCCCGGCGAGCGCCAACCGCACGCTGGCCGCCACATCGGTGCCCGCGCGGTCCTGAGCCTCGGCTGTCGACGCGCCCAGATGCGGCGTCACGACGACCTGGGGCAGACCGAACAACGGGCTGTCCGTGCATGGCTCTTTCGCGAACACGTCCAGTGCAGCGCCACGCACATGCCCGCTGGTGATGGCCTCGGCCAGCGCGTCCTCGTCGACCAGCCCACCGCGTGCGGCGTTGACGACGATCACCCCCGGCTTGGTCTTGGCGAGGGCCTCCTTGCCGATCAGGCCGGCCGTCTCGTGGGTCTTTGGCAGATGCACCGAGATGAAGTCGGCCACGCCGAGCAGCTCGTCGAGGTCCAGCATCTCGATGCCGAGCTGGGCGGCGAGCGCGTGTGACACATAGGGGTCGTAGGCGGCGATGCGGGCACCGAACGCCGCCAGCCGCTGCGCGACGAGCTGGCCGATCCGGCCCAGCCCGACGACACCGACCGTCTTGCCGAATATCTCGGCACCGGAGAACGACGAGCGTTTCCAGGTGTGCTCGCGCAGCGACGCGTCGGCAGCCGGGATCTGACGCGCGGCCGCCAGCAGCAGCGCGACCGCATGCTCCGCGGCGCTGTGGATGTTGGAGGTGGGCGCATTGACGACGAGGACGCCGCGGGCCGTGGCGGCGTCGACGTCGACGTTGTCCAAGCCGACTCCGGCGCGGGCCACGATCTTGAGTTTCGTGCCGGCGTTGAGCACTTCGGCGTCCACGGTGGTCGCCGAGCGGACCAGCAGCGCGTCGGCTTCGGGCACTGCGGCCAGCAGTTTTTCGCGGTTGGGTCCGTCGACCCAGCGGACCTCGACCTCGTCCCCGAGCGCAGCAACGGTGGATTCGGCGAGTTTGTCGGCAATCAAGACAACGGGCAGACTCACCCGGCCAGCCTAATAGGGTCTACTTACGGGGTGGACGTCACCGTGGTCGGCAGTGGTCCAAACGGACTGGCGGCAGCCGTCGTCTGCGCTCGCGCAGGGTTGTCGGTGCAGGTGCTCGAGGCGCAACCCACGCTCGGCGGTGGCGCCCGCACCTTGCCCGACCCCGACTACCCCGGCGTGCGCCATGACCTGTGCTCGGCCGTGCACCCGCTGGCGCTGGGCTCCCCGTTCTTCGCCGAGTTCGACCTGGCGGCCCGCAGCGTGCACCTGACGGTGCCCGAGATCGCGTACGCCAATCCGTTCGTCGAGCGTCCCGCCGCGATCGCGTACCGCGACCTCGACCGCACCGCCGAGGGGCTCGACGACGGCAAGTCGTGGCGCAGACTGCTCGAGCCGTTGGTGCAGCGCGCCGACGGTGTAGTGGACTTCCTGCTCGGCGACAAGCGGTCCCTGCCGGCCGATCCGGTGCTGATGCTTCGGCTCGGCCTACGGATGGCGTGGCAGGGCACCCCGGCCTGGAATGCCACCTTCGAAGGCCGCGATGCCGAAGCGCTCTTCACCGGTGTTGCGGCGCATACGATTTCGCCGCTACCGTCCGTCACGTCGGCAGCCGCGGGGATGCTGCTGGCCAGCCTGGCGCATTCCGGCGGCTGGCCGATACCCGTCGGGGGAAGCCAGGCCATCACCGACGCGCTGATCGCGGATCTGCGCGCGCACGGCGGCGTCCTGCACAGCGGCACCGAAGTGACGGAGCCGCCGGGCGGGGTCGTGCTGTTCGACACCGCGCCGACCGCGCTGCTGGGCATCTACGGCTCGCGGCTGCCCGACCGCTACGCAAACCGTTTGCGCCACTACCGTTTCGGCTCCGGTGTGGCGAAGGTGGACTTCGTGCTGTCCGACGACGTGCCGTGGTCGGATCCGCGACTGGCGTCGGCGGTCACGTTTCACCTCGGCGGCGACCGCGAAGACATGGCCTACGCCGAGGCTCAGGTCGCCGCGGGGCGGCACGCCCGGCGGCCGATGGTGCTGGCCGCGCTGCCGCACCTCGCAGATCCGGGACGGGTCGACGACCACGGCCGGCGGCCGTTCTGGACCTACGCCCATGTGCCTGCGGGCTCGACGGCCGACCAGGCCGACGCCGTCACCGACGTCGTCGAGAGCTTCGCACCCGGATTCCGCGACGTCGTCGTCGCCACCCGCAGCGTGCCCGCAGCACAGATGACCCGCCACAACGCCAACTACGTCGGCGGCGACATCGCCGTCGGCGGCAACGACGCCTGGCGTGCACTCGCCGGACCCGTTGCGCGGCTGAACCCTTGGGCCACAACGCTTTCCGGGGTGTACCTCTGCTCGTCGGCAACCCCTCCGGGTGCCGGGGTGCACGGAATGTCGGGCTTCTACGCCGCGCGCACCATGCTGCGCCGCGAGTTCGGCATCAAGGAGCTTCCGAGCCTCGCCCCTGCATGATTTCGGCGCGCAAACAGGCGCTCACCCTCTTTGCCAGCCTGGTTGTGAGTCGGTT
>JBAPQQ010000522.1:0-6463 GCA_049280695.1 Mycobacterium sp. | reverse complement strand
CAACAAGACCCGGTGCTGTGACCGGCTCGTCGAGCATCCACGGGTGCTCGCGCTGCTGGACAGATTGTTGAAGCCGAACTACCTGCTGTCCCAACTGCAGGTCATCAACATCGCGCCGGGCGAAGATCGTCAACTGCTGCACTTCGACGACGGGATGTACCCCATCCCGCGTCCGCGCGCACCGCTCGGGGCCTCCACCATCTGGGCAGTCGACGCGTTCACCGAGCACAACGGTGCAACCGTCGTCGTCCCCGGCAGCCACCTCTGGGGCCCGCGCAAGCCGACGCCGGCCGATCGGGAGGTTTCGATCGTCATGCCGGCAGGCTCGTGTGTGTTTTTTCTCGGGACCCTCTGGCACGGCGGCGGTGCGAACCGTTCGGGGCAAGACCGACTCGCCGTCACCGCCCAATACTGCGAGCCGTGGCTGCGGCCCCAGGAGGCGTACTCCCTGTCGGTCCCGCACGACATCGCCCGTGGCGTGTCACCCGACATCCAGCGGATGCTCGGCTACAGCGTCTTCCCGCCGTTCGTCGGAGCTGTCGACGGCATGCACCCGCTGCGCCTGCTCGACCCGTCCGCCGCCGAACACGATGACACGTAGCGAGCCCTGCCTCACAAGTCAGCAGGGCCGCGGAATGAACAAGTTCCAGCACATATTCGGGGGCTGCCAAAAGTAAGGGGGCGGAGGGTTATCGCCGTCCCAGACGGTGGGCGAAACATTGCCCTGCCCGTAGTTGACGTAGTGGTAGGTGTGGCAGACGTTCCAGTCCCAGTTGGGCCGCCCGTCCGCGGGAGTGTTGAAGCCGCCGCCAAAGCCCCCCGGGTCATCTCCTGGGCACCACTGATAGGGGCCGCCGGCGTGCGCGATACCTGCGCCTAGCCCCAGACCTGCCAGGCTCAAACCGCCAGCCACCAGCAGGCTCGTCGCCAGCCGCGCGATTCCCCGCCTCATGGTTCTGACCTTGTGTCCGCGACGGCGCCGACATGCACTCATGGTTGGCCTCTTTCGCAGCTGCCGGCCCGCGATGACCGGTCACCGAAACGTGCCCCGTTGTGAGGAACATCGTGGGCGACGGCCGAACAGTTACTCGCCGTATCGTAGCCGCGGTTCTCGCCGCGGGACTGGAAAAACCTGAATCGGCGAGATCGGCCGGGTACAGCCCGGATGGCCTCGAGCCGGCGCCTCAGACGAAGTCCGAGCCGCCGTCGACATTCACCGTGGCGCCGGTGACATAACCGTTGCGCCGGGATGCCAGATAAGAGGTGACGGACGCAATTTCCTCGGGAAGCCCGGCGCGGCCGAGATCGCATGGGTGATGGAAGTTGTTGTCGATCCAGGTCATCACATCGTAGGGATTCGTGGCATCCAGGCCGTCGGCAGCCAGGATGTCCTTCAGGTTTTCGGTGAAGCTTGCCGTCACGATGGTTCCGGGGCACACGCAGTTGACCAGAATGCCGTCTTTGGCAAGGCTTTTCGACAAGTTCTTGGTGACGCTGGACAACGCTGCTTTAGATGCGGTGTAGGCGACGAGGCGGGGACTTTGCCGCTGAATGGAATGCGCGGACAATGTCACGATGCGTGCCCAGTCCGCACCACGGAGCATGGGCAGCGCGGCGCGAATTGAGCGCACCGCCGACATCGTGCCGAGTGCGAAAGTGGCTTCCCACTCGGCGTCGTCCATCTGCTCGAAGTACCCATCGCCGGGACCGACGGTGTGGACGAGGCTGTTGAGTTGTCCCCAGCGGTCGGCGACCGCGGCGAAGCCGTCGACGATGGAGGCGGCATCGGCCATGTCGACGCTGATTCCCACGGCGTCGGGAGCGCCTGCCGCTCGGAGCCTTTCCTCCGCGTGATCGAGTGCCGCCCGGCCGCGGGCCATCACGGCCACGCTTGCTCCTTCAGCCGCTAACGTCTCGGCGATGGCCAGCCCCATACCCTTGCTTCCGCCAGTGACGACTGCTCTCGATCCGGCCAGGCCGAGGTCCATCGTGTCTCCTTCTGATCAGACTGCCGTTATGCGCGCGATCGCGCGCGGTGCCACGCCCAACCCACGCAGACAGAATCTAAGCGTGCGTTCTCGGATGCCGGCATGTTCGTAACCGCCTGTTGCCCAGTGTCGTTCGGTGTTCGCCCACGCCGCGCCTTGGATGGAGTGTGCCGCACTGGCCGGGTCGACGTCGTGAAACACTCGCTGTCCGAGGCCTCGCTGAATCTGGTCGACAAGCGGCTCGAGCATCTCGGCGTAAGCGGGTTGGACCAGGCCGGGGGAGGCGAACATCTGCGATTGCGCCTCAAGGGAAAGTTGGCGCAGATCAGACTTGATGGTCTGGTCGAACGCCAGGTCGAGCCGTCCGTCGATCCAGGCCCCAACCGCCTCGACGGGACCGGCTGCTCTAGCCATCTTCCTTCTCAGCCTGCGCGTTTCAACTCGTGCCATGTCCAGGAAGACCGCGGCCACCAGTTGGTCTTTGGAATCGAAATGCCGGTAGAACGCGCGGGTGCTCAACTGGGCGCGATCAAGAACTGTAGCGACGCTCAGCCCTGCAACGCCTTGCTCGCGAACACACTTCGCCGCGGCAGCCAAGATCGCCCGGCGCACATCGGGATCGGGAGCGAGCCTGCTTCGTCGCCGCGTGGTTGGGGTGCTCATGCGGTCGCGTCATAGGCGCGGAGGTACTCGGCAAACCGTTCGCGGACGCTCTGGGGCGTCAGTCCGTAGTCGGCCAGGTCGTAGTCGTGCGCACCGCGCGCGCCGGGCTTGTGCTCGCCCGCCCACCGCTCGACCGAGCGCGCCGTCGCGTCGGTGAACGTCAAGCCCAAGGATTCGTAGCTCGCCCTCAACGTATTCACCGGGTCGTTCTGCAGGTCCGCGAATGCGACATCGCAAAACCGCTCGTCACCAACATGTTTGCGGAAGTCCATCGCCCGGCGAACTGCCTCGGCCCAGCTGTCGAGTTGCTCTGCGCCGACCTCGTGCGGGTCGTCACGGTCACTGCTCCAGCTGCGCACGTACCGGATCAGGCTGCACACCGAGCCCAGGACTTTCGCGGGATCGCGGTGACTCCACATGAACTTCGCATCCGGGTACGCCGCGACGAGTGCGTCGAGGGCGAACATGTGTACCGGCGTCTTGAGTTGCCAGAGCACCGGCGGGCAGTGCCACTGCAAGAGTTTGAGCACCCTGCGATGGAACGTATACGTCTCGCGCATGTCGCAACGCATCAGCCACGCCAAGTAGTTCGGGACACGGACGGCGCCGTCGAAATGGAAGGTGCGAAAACTCATCCCCATCAAGTCTTGGCATTCGGTCGCGGCTGTCGCCTCGGAGTTGTACAGCGTCTTCATCAACGGGAACATCTCGTTGAGCATCGTCAGGCCCGCCTCAGCCTGCGCGATGCGGGGATCGGTGTGCTGAGTCGCGGCCTCCGGCGGCGGTGTCGGAGCCTGCGATTCCCACATCCGCAAGGACCGGAACTGGGGATCTGCAGCCACCAATTGGCTCAGGGCCGTGGTTCCGGTCCGAGGTAAGCCGATGACGAAGATGGGACCGCCCACCACCTCGTCGTCGATTTCGGGATGCGCAGCGTAGGTGTTCTCGACCTTGAGGCGTTGGACCAGGGCATTGCTGATCGTCGCGTGCTGGATGACCCGGCCCAGTTCGGAAAGCTCGGCTTCGGTGTTCAGCGCCTCGACGATGCGCTCGAGGCCCTCCCGGTAGTAGGACGACCCGAAGTCGTCGAGGCCGGTCGCGGCGCGCGCACCGTCCTCCAGTTCGTCGGCCGAGAACGTCACCTCGCGAACCTCTCGTGCACCGCACGGCGCCGGCGCTCGAGGACGGCTGCCCGCTCGTCGGCGGTCACCGTCCTGGTGTCCGCGGGCAATGCCGCTGCGATGCCGTCGAACGACACCAATCGCGCGGTCGGGGTCGGTGCCGTCGCGGTGCGCACACAGCGCAGGATCATCGCGCCGTTGCTGAAACCGGCAGTGTCGAGCCAGTTGGCGACGCCGGGGTCGCGGCCGCACAACACCACCCGTACCAGGCCATCGGAATCCTCGACGGCCTGATGGGCGTTCAGGCTCGACTGGTGGCGCCCGTAGTGGATGGTCTCCCACCACGGGTTGCCGAGGGAATAACTCCAGTAAACACCTTGGGGCGGTTCGACTTCGAGGATGAGTGCCTCGTCGGGGTCGAGTTCCCAGCGGCCGATGACGGGCTTGTTCTCCGCGGCTGCGCCGATCGCGGTGCGGTCGATCGGGGGCAGGAAGCCGTTCGGCGGCGCCGCAGCGCCGAACTGGAGGAAGAACTGGAGATTGTCGTGGACGAAGTCGCCGAGTGCGACCAATTGACGGGACACCGCGACGTCTGGATCGACGGGGCAGCGTTGCGCTTCAACCGGTTCGCCGATCCGTTGGATTTGCAGGGAGGACGGCACCTCGGTGTCCCAGTCGTAGAAGAAGTGCCGCACTGCCAGAGTGGGATGATCGCCGCGAATCGGCATCCAGTTTCCGTCGCGCTTGTCGGGGGAGAGCACGACCTCGAAGTTGCCGTCGGCGTCAAGCTCGAGTTCGTCGACCAATTCATTTGCGGTCGTGGCGATTCCGTCCATTGTCTGCAGTCCGACGTAGCGGGCGGTGCCGCGGTTACCGAACAGTCGATAGCTCTCACCGCCGCGCATGGTGGCACGGGTGTAAATGCAGTCCGGGCACTCCATGCCCCAGGTCACGATGTCGTCGGTGCTGGTGCGCTGGACAGACAGAATCGGATCTTGATCGAACCGCAAAGCTTCGTCGAGGCCGGCCGCAAGCAGTACCAGTAGATGCCGCATTCCCGCCGCAAGATCGACGCGGTTTCGGCCCGCGGGGTCGGACTCGACTATCTGTGCCGCGCCCTGGAGCCTGCGGATGAGATGCGCCCACGCCTGAGACAGGTCCGCGTCGTCGCTGCCCGGTTTGCCGGTCAACGCAGCCTCGGCAATCGAGTGCGGTAACCACGCCAGTGGCTTCTGCTCAACGCCCACGATTCTCCGCCCATACGGGTTGCACTAAGCTGTTATCTGAGAACACTGTTTTCATTTAAGGCTGGTTCACTATTACAGCAATCGCCAAGAGCGTCAACGCTCGGTGTCCACCTGCCGGCCACCGCGACTGTCGACCACATGAGGGCAGCTACCCGGCCGCCTGGAAGGCTAGAGTCGAAGGCATAACCGTCTACCGATACGGCAGTCGCGAGGCGCGGGTCTTGTCCTACGCCGCGCCGGGACCGATTGCGGCTCAAATCGATACGGAGTTCGGCGGCGGGGTCGGGCGGGTTTGCGCATTCTGAATGGCGCGGCCGCGAAGCGATTGGAGGTGACAGGTGGACGAGGGTGTGCCGCTGGGCAAGGTCGCCGGCTTTCCCGTGAGCGTGCACTGGAGCGTGCTGGTGATCATGTGGTTGTTCACGTGGAGCTTGGCAGCCACACTGCCCGACACGGCCCCTGGGTACGGGCGTGGTGCGTATTGGGTTGCCGGCGCATGCGGTGCCGTAGTTCTGCTCGCGTCGCTGCTGGCTCACGAGCTGACGCACGCGGTTGTCGCCCGCCGCGACGGCATCAGGGTGCTCGGCGTGAAGTTGTGGCTGTTCGGCGGAATCGCCCGCCTCGGAGGCGACGCGAGCACTCCGCGGACGGCGTTCTGGATCGCCGCTTCTGGTCCGGCGGTCAGCCTGGGGCTCGCTGCGGCGTTCGCCGGGGCGGCCGCCGGTCTACAGGAAGTCGGGGCCTCGGGCATCGTTGTCGCCGTTGCCTGGTGGCTGGCCGCTATCAACTTGGTCCTCGGGCTGTTCAACCTGCTGCCGGGCGCGCCGTTGGACGGCGGCCGGATCCTGCGGGCCTACCTCTGGCGCCGGCACGGTGATCCGGTTCGCGCCGCCGTCGGCGCGGCGCGGGCCGGAAGGATCGTCGCGTATGTGTTGATCGGGATAGGGCTGCTCGAGTTCCTGGCCGGTTCACTGGTGGGCGGCGTGTGGATGGCATTCATCGGCTGGTTCCTGCTCACCGCCTCCCGTGACGAGGAGACGGCGATAGTGACCCGGCAGTCGCTGACGGGAGTGACCGTGGCCGACGTGATGACCGTCCGGCCGCACACGGCTCCCGGCTGGATCTCCGTCGAGGAATTCATCCAGCGCTATCTGCTCGGCGATCGTCATTCGTCGTATCCGGTCGAGAACTCCGACGGAACCATCACCGGACTGATCACGCTCAACCAGCTACGCGCGGTCCCGCCGGATCAGCGCGCCACCACCCTGATTCGCGACGTTGCCATACCCCGCGACCAGGTGCCGGTTGCAGAACCGCGCGAACCGCTCACCGCGCTGCTCGAGCGGCTGGCGCCGCTGGGAGGCGGACGCGCGCTCGTCGTCGAAGCGGGTCAGGTGGTCGGGATCGTGACGGCAAGCGACATCGCGCGAGTGATCGATGTGCG
>JBAPQQ010000521.1:0-1951 GCA_049280695.1 Mycobacterium sp. | reverse complement strand
GCCCGGCGCAGGTCGGCGAGCTCGTCGGCCGCGGCGCCGGCCAGCTGCGGCACCAGCACGGGCGCGGACGGGATGATCGCGATCGCGGTCAGCACGGGTTCACGGTAATTATGCGACGGCCTTCGCGTCCGCCGTCGAGTCCGACGTCAGTGCTTCTCCGCGGGCCAGCGCGATCGTCGCCGTCACCATCGCCACGATGGCCAGCCCGAGCAGCAACCAGCCGGCGTCGCCGGTGTTGAGCGTCTCGCCGAGCACCACGATGCCCAGCACCGAGGCCACCACCGGCTCGGCGACCGTCATCGCGGGCAGCGACGCGGTCATGCTGCCGGCCCGGAACGACGACTGCTGCCAGGCGGTGCCGGCGATCGCGACCAGCGCCCACGCATAGAGTTCTGGAGTGCGCAGCAGCGCCCAGGTGCCTTCATCGAGTTGGTCGACGACGCCCTTGGTCAGCACCGCGAATACGCCCCACAGCGAGCCCGACACCAACGCCAGCAGCACCGCGCTCACCGACCCGGACCAGATGCGCGCACCGATGACGCACAGCACGAGCGCCGGACCCAGCACCGCGACCACTGCGGCCCACGTTTCGAAGGACGCCCGCGACTGACCGGCCCGGGGATTGCCGATCGTGACGATCACCGCGACGCTGCCCGCCAGCACCACCGCCCAGACCCACTCCCAGCGGGTCACGCGACGGCTCGCGGCCCTGGCGCTCACCGGCAGCGCGAACAGCAGCGACGTCACGAGCAGCGCCTGCACCAGCAGCACCGAGCCGAGGCCCAGCGCCGCGGCCTGCAACGCGAACCCCACCGCGGCGACCAGGCTGCCCAGCCACCACTGGCGGTCGCGCAACAGCCGGATGAACAGCTCCGCATGACCGACCGGCTCGTCGGTGACATCGTGCGCCGAGCGCTGGTGGATGACGTCGCCGATCGCGATGAACAGGGCCGCACCCAAGGCAAGCAGGGCGGCGATGTCCGCCTTGGCCATCAACGCCTCCTCGTATGCGGCGACCTGCTTGAATAGCAAAGGTCGACTTTGACCATAGCTATCAGGAGCCGCTCTGCGCGGCAGGTGGGCGGGCTACGGCCCGCGGAGGTGTACGAGATGACGGAAAGCGAATTCACCCCGCCGGAGGCGCAGGGCCGCCGACATCCAATTCCGCCCAGGCCGGTACCGCGACCGGGGCCGGCGCGTCCGGCGGCTCGTCCGAGCCACTCCCCCAGCAGCGATCCTCACCGGTTCGGGCGAGTGGATTCCGACGGAAGCGTCTGGCTGATCACCTCCGCCGGCGAGCGGGTCATCGGCTCGTGGCAGGCCGGCGACACCGAGGCGGCGTACGCGCATTTCGGCCGCCGCTACGAGGATCTGAGCACAGAGGTGGACTTGCTCGAGCGTCGGCTGGCGTCGGGCACCGGCGACGCCCGGAAGATCCGGTCCTCTGCGGCGGCACTTGAAGAAGGGCTTCCGACCGCCTCCGTGCTGGGTGACGTCGACGCGCTGGCGGCCCGCCTCGGCGCGATTCGCGACCGCGCCGAGGAAACGGCACAGGCGGAGAAGGCGCGGCGCGACGAGCACCGTGCCGAACAGGTCGCCCGTAAGGAAGCGCTGGCGGCCGAAGCCGAAGAGCTGGCAGCGAATTCGGTGCAGTGGAAGACGGCCGGCGACCGGCTGCGGGCGATCCTCGAGGAGTGGCGCACGATCACCGGTGTCGACCGCAAGACGGATGACGCGCTGTGGAAGCGGTACTCGGCGGCGCGGGAGACGTTCAACCGCCGGCGCGGCTCGCACTTCGCCGAGCTCGATCGTGAGCGGGCCGGCGCCCGCGAGGCGAAGGACAGGCTGTGCGCTCGCGCCGAGGAACTCGCCGACTCGACCGACTGGAGCACGACGGCTGCGGCATTCCGGCAGCTGCTCGTCGAATGGAAGGCGGCGGGCAGGGCAGCCA
>JBAPQQ010000520.1:0-1936 GCA_049280695.1 Mycobacterium sp. | reverse complement strand
ACAGGCTGTCGAACGTGACTGGCGCGGCCTTGCCGACATTCCAGTTGAACGCCTGGTAGTAGGTCTGCGGCCGCAGCCCGCCGACGTTCTGCCACACCGTGAACACCACACTGCGCGTGCCTCCGTTCGGCGGACCCGAACGATATCCGGTTCCCCGCGCGTCGAGTTCGTAAGGCAGGTTGTACGCGTCCGGATCCCGCGCCACGTTGACGAAACCGTCGCGGGCCTGCGTCAGATAGGCGACCAGCGGCTGCGGATCGGGATAGTCGTTCGGAAAGCTCAAGTCCATTGTGTACATGTCGTTCTCGACGTGTACCCGACACACTCCGTCGGGAGCGACGACACCTCGCAGATCGGCGCAGGCTGACTGTGCCGGCGCCGCTGGAGCGGTGGCCGAGCCGAAGACCACACCGGCCGCCAGTAGAGCAGCCACCACGGGTATGCGCATCGTCGGACGTCCTCGCAGCCGGCGCCGGCTCGGGCGCCGACGCATCAATGCCAGGGTACGTGCCACGTCACCGCCGCACGCGAGGAGCGGAAAATCACCGTGAGGCACGGCAGATGAATGCCGTTGCTCTGCTTGCCGCTCCGGTGCCGATGCGGGTGATGACCACCGAAGCGTGCTGCGATCCGCGTAGCCGTAGCCGCGGCCGCAGCGCATCGGGGTCGACGTTCACCCCGCGGACCAGGATCTCGGCGACGCCGACGTCGCGCGCGGACAGCGCCTGACGCAGTCGCCGTTCGTCGTAGCTCAGTTCCTCGAGCACTTCAAAGCCGCGGACGTCGCCGGGCAGGCGGTCGCCGGACAGGTATGCGATGTCGCGGTCGAGTTGCCACAAGTGGTGGCGCCGCGCATAGTGACGCACGAGCCCGGCGCGGACGACCGCGCCGTCGGGGTCGATGATCCACCGGCCGGCCGGCGCGATCGGGCAATCGTCGGGCTCGTCGTCGGTGATCTCCTGCCCGACGTCGAGCATGGTGGCCCGTCGTGAGACGCCCGGCCCGGCGAGCCCGGGCGACCACAGGCACGCCTCGCGCACACTTCCGCCGACCGACGTCACCTCGATCTCACCTGCGAAGCCGAGACGCGTCACCGCATCGAAATCGATTCCCGGGGAGCACTTCACGACGAAGTCGCGATCACGATACACGGCCAGCAGGCTATCGAGTGGCGGCGTGTAGTTCCGCACGTCGAATCGGCGCCGTCCACTGCGTCGCCGGGCGGGGTCGAGCAGGACGACGGCGTTCCGGCTGATCGGGCGCAGCGCATCGGCGCGGCACAGGTCGACGTCTGCGACGTTGTTCCGGGCCATCGCCAGCCGGACCGGGTCGATGTCGCTGCCGAGGACGACCGCGGCCCAGTTGCGAAGGGCGGCAAGCTCGCTGCCGATCGAACACGTCGCATCGTGTACCCGCGCCCCGGCCAGCCGTCGCGCCCGATGCTCGGCGACCGGTTCGGCGGTGGCCTGCCGCAGCGCCTCGTCGGTGAACAACCACTGGCCGGCGTGGCGGAGCTTTGCCGCTGCCCTGCGGCGCAACAGTGTGGTCTCCACGAGTACGGCCGCCCGTTCATCGAAACGGCTACGCGCCGCGGCGATGTCGGCGACCAGCGTGGAGCCGGCCAGCCGATAGCCGGCCACCTCGGCCAGCGCCCGCGTTCCGGCGTCGGATCTCAGGTAGGCGACGTCGTCGACGCGAAACTCTACGACGGCTTGACCCCGGTGAGCATCACGTTGTAATACCAGTCCTTGGGCACGACATGGCGCCAGATGTGGTGGTCGATCCAGCTCAGGGTGATCCAGCTGTGGAACGCGAATTTCGCGTAGTTCCAACCCAATCGGCCGGGGGGCACCGCTGCCTCCAGCGTGCGCAGCGGCCAGCCGATCATTGCGGCGGTGAACTCCGTCGTCGCGGTCGACACGTCGATGGCGCCGGC
>JBAPQQ010000519.1:0-7524 GCA_049280695.1 Mycobacterium sp. | reverse complement strand
GGCGTCGAGGTTGCCGAGGGTCCGGAGGACGTCGCCCCGCTCCGTCAGCGCCACGCCGGCCGGACCCGCGGTCCCGGCTGCTAGGTATCGGTGTACGGCGAGCGAAAACTCTTGCAACGCTTCGGGATAGCAACACCGGACGCGCATGATCTGGCCGCGATGCACCGCGCACTGACCGGTGAATGTCACCAGGCCGGGTTGTTCGTCGCACCAGCGGGTCAGCGCCATTGTCCACTCGGCAGCGCGGGAGAAGTCCGAGATCTCTTGGCAGGCTTCGATCATCGAGCAGTAGACCTGACCGGCGAAGATCGTGGACACGCTGCCGGCGACGATTCCCAGCATCGCCTCATCGAGAAGGGCCAGGCCGTCAGGGACGCGGCCAAGGTAGAGGGCCAGCCGGCCTTGCGAGGAGAGGCCGACCGCAAGCAGATCCGGGTCGTCGAATCGCCGGCCACAGGCGGTCACGGTCGCCGCGCATTCCGCCGCCTCGGAGAACTCGCCGAGTGAGAGGTGCCGGAACATCAGCAGGATCTGCAGATACCCCTGCTCTGCCACGTGCCCGGGCGTCTGATCGAGCAGGCGCTGCATGCGGGACAGCCATCCCCCAGCGACCGCGGATTCGCCCATTGTGGTCAGCGTTTGAGCCAGCCAGAACGCACACCGAACCGCGGCTAGCGGCTTTCCGTTGTCGAGGTGTGCCTGATACGCCCGCTGCAGCGCCTGGACGCAGTCATTGTCACGACCCGTGAGATATGCCGCTGCGGCGAGCCGGGCGAAATCGTCTCCCCGCAGCGCGGCCGAATTCAGATCTGACAGCCGCTGGTACGTCGCTACCCAGTCGCGGCGCTCGAAGGCCTCACGCGCCTCGAGCAGAGTTTCGACCACTCCCACAGCTGTTCACCTGACATCGACCATACGCCGCAGCGCGGGATCGATCACGCGGGCACGTTTGCGGCTCTCCTGATCGGAGCACGAGCGGCAATGCGCCGGGCGATGAACTTTGCGTCGTGGCCGACGCCGGGCAACACCATCGACGCGTGCGAAAACTGAAAGCTCAGGCCGCAGAAGAACAATCCGGGCGCCCGGTCGACGACGCCTCGGTATTCGACCGGCCAACCGTCGGCGCCGAAAACCGGCAGATCGATCCAGTCGAAAACCTGGTGAAAGCCGGTGGCCCACACAACGTTACGTGTGTCGAGCACGGTACCGTCGGCCAGCTCAGGTAGTCCGGAGCTGACCCCGATCACTCGGACGGTGTATCGCTCGACCCCACGCTTTTCGAGGTCGTCGCGTTTGACCCGGGCCATCGGACCGCCGTGTCCACGGACCGCGGCCATCTCTTTGCGGCCGATGGGTGTCCGGCGGGTCACAACGTGCCGCCAGGCAAAAACCAGCGCCGGCATCGCCAGGCGCAGGGCGCGAGAATCCCACCGTATCGGAATCTGGCCGCAATCCCTGCCGGCGAGGATGGTGTGGCGCCCGGCGGCGAGCTCGTAGGCAATATCGGCACCGGAGTGCGATGCGCCGACCACCAGCGCCGGTCCGTCCTGGAGCTGTCCAGGGCTCTTGTACTGGCTGGAATGCAACTGCCGGATACCTGGATCCAGCCGGCGGGCAAGCTCGGGGACATACGGAGTGCGCCCGAACGTGCCAGTGGCCACGACGACGTTGTCGCAGGTGACGGAGTCATTACCCAGCATGGCGACATACCCGCCGCCCTCCCGTGCAGCAAGCCGATCCACCGGGGTGCTGGTCCGCACGGGCAGGTTGAAGTGCACGGCATACCGTTCGAGGTAGTCGGCAACCTCGTCCTTAGCTGGGAATACCCACGGATGCGCGGCTGGGAAGGACATGCCCGGAAGCCGGTTGTACTTAGCCGGGGTGTAGAGCTTCAACGAGTCGTAATGCTGCCGCCAGTTGTCGCCCACGCGGGCGTTGCGGTCGACGATCAGGAACGGGCGCTGCAACTTCTGCAGTTAGTGCCCGGTTGCGAGGCCTGCCTGCCCGCCGCCCACAATGAGCGTCTCGACGTGTTGCGTGGTCATGGCACCTCCTTGGCTCGATACCTCGACGCTAAGATTCGGCGGCCCGGACCGCATCGGGCGATATACCCATGTCGCCCGGCTCAGAGATGGATATATCTACGCAGCCCTACCCGCTGAGCAAGCAGCAGGCGGGTCACACCAGCCCGGCCGAGCGTGCGAGGTTGAGGATCCCGGTACGGCCGCTGAGCTGCGAGACGATGTCCTCCAACCGGCTCAGCGGCAGGTCCATCTGCCACTCCGGCAGCAGCCCGTAGATCAGCACAGCGCTCGGCCGGACATCGACCTTGGTGATCAGCAGTCCGCTCGGCAGGTCCGGAAGCTCGATGGGGTAGATCGGTAGCTGGGCCGGCAAGCCCATCCGCCGGCCACCGATGACCAGCGCCCGCGGTTGCAGCCACAGCGCAGTGCCCACGATGCGGATGTCGACTTCCAGGTGTCCCCATCCCGGGCGACGGGCCCAGCGCATCCGCACCACTCCGTCGTCGTCGATGTGAGCGACGAACTGCGGCGAAGCGTGTTCGACGAGCTCTTCGAGGACCTCAGCGGGCAGCTTCAACGACAGCTCGACGGGCGCAGCCATCATCACCGACGTCGTGCCCGGCAGGAAGTGGACGTTGTTGAGAACGGCCATCGCCTCGACGAACCGGTACTCCCGCCACGTGACGTTCTCTGCGACCAGCAGTGCGTCGCCCAGTTGCCCGACCGCGAGCCCACGGATCTCGATGCGAAAGTCGAACTCGGTGACCGTCGCCGTCAGGTCGTCGCCGTTGGACCGGACGGTGAGCGTGCGGCCGACCACGAGGCGGCGCAGCGTCTGGAACAGGGTGCGGTACGCGATGGCGGCACCGGTGGTGACAGTGGGCAGTGCCGCCGACGCCCACAGCGAGGTCAGCCGTTCCCGTGAGCGAAACGGGTCCCATCCGGGCAGCTGCGCGAAACGCGGCACCCGACCAGCATCCCTCATCCGTCAACCGCGGATGACGAGGCCGGGGCCGTCACCGCTTCGTAAGGCCCTTCTGCGCTGCTCGCCGGTAAATTGACGGCATGCGGAGCCGGGCGTTGAACGGCCTCGCGGCGGTCGCTGTCGCCGTCGGGCTGACCCAACTGCTCGCCGCGGCGTTCGGCCGCGGCGCCGATGCGCTCAACGCGGTCGGCTCGGCGGTCATCGACCACACGCCCGGGCCGGTCAAAGAGTGGGCGATCCAGGCATTCGGCACCGCCGACAAGTTGTTTCTTTCGATCACGATGCTGGTGGTGATCGGTGTGCTGGCCGCCGCCGCCGGGCTGTGGGAGACAACGCGGCGGCCGATCGGCAGTGTGCTGATCGCGGCGGCGGGCGTAGCGGGGTGCGCGGCGATTCTGTCGCGGCCCGGCAGCCGGCCGCTCGACGTAATTCCGACCGTCGCGGGCGTCGTCGCGGGGATCATTCTGCTCCGTATCTTCACCAGGAAATCTGTTCAGCGACAGCATGATACGGACCCGGACGCATCACGCCGCTCGTCGCTGACCGCGCTCGCCGTGCTGATCGGCGGTGTGCTGGCCGGCGTGCTCGGCGGCGTCGTGAGCCGTCGGCTGCAATCCGTCGCCGGCGAGCGCAACGCGGCGGCCTTACCGCCGGCCGGAAAGACGGCACCGCCCATCCCGGCCGGCGTTCAACCGAAGGACGTCTCGCTGCCCGGCTTCGTCACACGTAACACCGACTTCTACCGCATCGACACGGCGTTGCTGGTCCCGCAGGTCAGCCGCGCCGACTGGCGGCTGCGCATCCACGGCATGGTAGACCGCGAAATCACCTACAGCTTGCAGGATCTCGACCGGTTCGAGGTCGTCGACAAGGCCGTGACGTTGACGTGCGTTTCAAACCCCGTCGGCGGTGACCTGATCGGCAACGCGGTGTGGCGAGGCTACCGCGTGCGAGACCTGTTGAACCACTTAGGTATTCATCCCGACGCCGACATGGTGCTCTCGACATCGACGGACGGGTTCACCGCCGGAACCCCGGTCGGAGCGCTGACCGACGAGCGCGAATCGCTTCTGGCGATCGGCATGAACGGCGAACCGCTGCCCGTCGAGCACGGCTACCCGGCGCGGCTTGTGGTGCCCGGACTGTACGGCTATGTGTCCGCGACGAAGTGGGTGACGGACCTGGAACTGACCAGGTTCGACCGCGCGCAGGCGTACTGGACGCGGCTGGGCTGGTCGGCCCGCGCGCCGATCAAGACCGAGTCGCGGATCGACGTGCCGCGCAACGGCCAGCGCGTGGCCGTGGGCCCGGTCACGTTCGGCGGGGTGGCGTGGGCGCAGAACCGCGGCGTGCGTGCGGCCGAGGTTCGCATCGACGACGGGTCCTGGCAGACAGCCGAACTCGGCGCCAACTACTCCAACGACACCTGGCGGCTGTGGAGCTACCGCTGGACGGCCACCCCGGGCTCGCACACCGTGAGCGTGCGCGCGACCGACAACACCGGAGCCGTCCAGACACCCGAGCAGACCCCCGTGATGCCTGATGGCGCCACCGGTTGGCACACGGTCGTGTTCAGCGCCGCGTGACAAGCTGAAGCCATGTTGCTGCTCGACGTGGCGGCCGCTTCGGCTGAGGTGGGCGCACAGCCGTCGCGCCTGGCGAAGATCGCCCGGATCGCGCGGCTACTCGAGACCGCAGCGTCCAGCGGCGACGGGCACCAGGTCGCGGTGATGGTGTCGTGGCTGTCCGGCGAACTCGTCCAGCGCCGGATCGGCGTCGGATGGGCCACGTTGCGCACACTGCCGATCCCGGCCGGCGAGCCGACTCTGACCGTCTCGGGAGTCGATCAGGCGTTCACCGCGATCGGCTCGGTGGCCGGCGCCGGATCACAGACGGAGCGGGCTCGGCTCGTCGGTCAGCTGTTCTCTGCAGCGACAGCGACCGAACAGACCTTCCTGCGCCGCCTGCTGCACGGCGAACTGCGCCAGGGCGCGCTGGCGGGGGTGATGGCCGACGCCGTCGCACGAGCGGCGGAGGTATCACCCGGCCACGTGCGGCGCGCTGCGATGCTCGCGGGCGACCTGCCTGCCGTCGCGGCCGCAGCCTTGACCGGCGGGGCCGACGCTCTCGGCGATTTCACCCTGCGGGTGGGGCGCCCGGTCGGCCCGATGCTTGCCCAGACCGCAACCGACGTGGCTGATGCGCTTGAAAGGCTTGGCGGCACAGCGCTTTTCGAAACCAAGTTGGACGGAGCCCGGCTGCAGATCCACCGCGACGGCAGGGACGTCGCGCTGTACACCCGCAGCCTCGACGACGTCACCGCCCGACTGCCCGAGGTTGTCGACGCCGCGTTGGCGCTTCCCGTCAGGTCACTGATCGCCGACGCCGAGGCGATCGCGCTGCGGCCCGACGGGCGACCGTACCGCTTCCAGGTCACCGCGTCTCGGTTCGGCCGCTCTGAAGCCGCTGGCGCAGAGCGTCTTTCGGTGTTCTTCTTCGATGTGCTGCACCGCGACGGCGAGGACCTCCTGGACCTTCCGATGACGGAGCGGCTCGCTGTGCTCGACGCGATCGCGCCGGCTGCCCAGCGGGTCGAGCGCCTGGCGACCGCGGACCCCGACAAAGCCGGCCGGTTCCTCGACGCGATGCTGGCGGCGGGCCACGAGGGAGTGATGGCGAAGTCGCCGGCAGCCCCGTACGAAGCCGGCCGGCGCGGCGCGGGATGGCTGAAGGTGAAACCGGTGCACACACTCGACCTGGTGGTGCTAGCCGTCGAGTGGGGTTCCGGACGCCGCACCGGCAAGCTGTCCAACATCCACCTCGGCGCCCGCGACCCGGCCACGGGCGGGTTCGTCATGCTCGGCAAGACCTTCAAGGGCATGACGGACGCGATGCTGGAGTGGCAGACGCAGCGATTCCTGGATCTGGCCGACGGAGCCGCGTCGGCGACATCGGACGGGAGCCCGACCGACGAATACGTGGTCAAACTCCGGCCCGAGCAGGTCGTGGAGATCGCGTTCGACGGTGTGCAGGCCTCGACCCGCTACCCCGGCGGGATGGCCCTGCGATTCGCCCGGGTGCTGCGCTACCGCGACGACAAGTCCCCGGCCGAGGCCGACACCATCGACACGGTCCGGCAGTTCTACTGACGAGCAGACACCAAATCGCACGCGAGACCCGTCCGCAGTGCGATTTGGTGTCTGCTCGCGCGAAGAGTTGACAAGATCACGGCATGGCCTCTCCGACGACCGAAGAAACCGACGGCGACGTCACCTACCTGCGCACCGAACCGGACCTGCCGCCCGTCGCGGTCATCGACCGCTCCCCCATCACCACGCGGCACAAGGTCGTCTTCGGCGTCATCGCCCTGCTGGGCGCCGTGGCGTGGGCGATCATCGCGTTCGTCCGCGGCGAGACGGTCAACGCCGTCTGGTTCGTGATCGCCGCGATCTGCACCTACGTCGTCGCGTTCCGGTTCTACGCGCGGCTGATCGAGATGAAGATAGTCCGGCCCCGCGACGAGGACGCCACGCCCGCGGAGATGTTCGAGAACGCCACCGACTACATGCCCACCGACCGGCGGGTGCTCTTCGGTCACCACTTCGCGGCGATCGCAGGGGCCGGCCCGCTGGTGGGCCCGGTCCTCGCGATGCAGATGGGATACCTGCCGGGCATCATCTGGATCGTCATCGGCGCGGTGTTCGCCGGTTGCGTGCAGGACTACTTGGTGCTGTGGGTGTCGACGCGCCGCCGGGGCCGCTCCCTGGGGCAGATGGTGCGCGACGAGACGGGCACGGTCGGCGGAGCGGCGGCGATCGTCGCGGTGCTGGTGATCATGGTGATTCTGCTGGCGGTGCTGGCACTCGTCGTGGTCAACGCGCTGGCCGAGAGCCCGTGGGGGGTGTTCTCGATCGCGATGACGATCCCGATAGCGATTTTCATGGGTCTGTACCTGCGGATCCTGCGGCCCGGTCGGGTCTCAGAGGTCACGGTGATCGGCGTGGCGCTGCTGCTGCTCGCAGTGGTCGCTGGCGGCTGGGTGGCGCAAACGTCCTGGGGCGGAAGTTGGTTCACCCTGTCCAAGGTCACGCTGTCGTTGTGCATCATCGTCTACGGCTTCGCGGCCTCCGTGCTCCCGGTGTGGCTCCTCCTCGCTCCTCGCGACTATCTGTCCACGTTCATGAAGGTCGGCACGATCGCGCTGCTGGCCGTCGGGATTCTGATCGCGCGGCCGGTCGTCGAGGCGCCGGCCGTGTCGGCGTTCGCGCACAGCGGCACCGGCCCGGTGTTCGCCGGTTCGCTGTTCCCGTTCCTGTTCATCACGATCGCCTGCGGGGCGCTGTCGGGTTTCCACTCGCTGATCGCGTCCGGCACCACCCCGAAGATGTTGGAGAAGCAGAGCCAGATGCGGCTCATCGGTTACGGCGGCATGTTGACCGAGTCGTTCGTGGCGGTCATGGCGCTGGTCACCGCGGCGATCCTCAACGAGCACCTCTACTTCGTCCTCAACGCGCC
>JBAPQQ010000518.1:0-2004 GCA_049280695.1 Mycobacterium sp. | reverse complement strand
GGGCCGCGCCGGGCAGACCGTCACCCAGGTCCGCGAGTCAGGGCGCCGGGCGCTGGTGGGATTCCGGCCGATGACGCGAGTGGGCAGGGCGGTGGAAAAAGGGGAGACACAAGGGTTCATGAAGGTGGTCGTGGACGCCGACAGCCACGAGATTCTGGGCGCTGCGATCCTGGGCGTCGGGGGTGACGAGGTGATCCACGCGATCCTGGACATCATGTCGGCGAAGGCGCCCTACGACACCCTGGCCCGGACGATGCACATCCACCCGACGGTCAGCGAGCTGCTGCCGACGCTCCTACAAGAGATGACACCGCTGTAGCGTCGTCCGACGGATCGATGACCGCCGCGACCGGCGACGCGGACGTGCCGCGCTTGGACACGATCGCCACCGGACAGCCGGCGCGCCGGGTCAGCGTCCCGGCCGTCGATCCCAGCGCGGTGCCGGCCAGCCGGCCCATACCGACCGCGCCGAGGCACAGCATGGTGGCGTGCCGCGACTCGCGCGCCAAGGCCTTGGCCGCGAAGCCCCTACTCGAGGGGCCGGTCAGGATCGCCGTTTCCACCTTGACGGGCTTTTCCTGATCGGCAACGGCATTCTCGGCTACCCGCAACGCGAGCTCGGCCATCGAGGTGCGGAACTCGTTGCCCGGCAACATCGAAATCGCGGGTTTGACATACACCAGCCGTACCGGGACGTCACGCGCGATTGCCTCGTCGGCGGCCCACTTGGCTGCCACGATCGCCTCCTGCGAGCCGTCGATGCCGACCACCACCGGCTTCTGCAACGAGTTCATCTCGATGTCTCCGTCCCGACTGCAAGTCACCTGCGTGCACCCTGGCGACGACGTTATCGATCCGCGGCGTCGCCGCCATGGGGTCTTTGGTCACTCGCTGCCCGGCATTGGTCTCTTGACTGCCGGCTAGCGCCGCTGGACGAGCAGCAACTGCGCGCAGACACCGACGAACCCGGAGCGGTCGAAGATCTCCGCGGACGTCACGCCGACGCCGTCGGGGCCGATTGAGCTGCGGGCCCGTAATGCGAAATCCTCGCCGACCGGAAGCCGGTGCAAATGCACCACGGTGTCGGTGTTCATGAACACGAAGCGCTGGAAGTCCAGCGTCGAGCCCACCCCGTTGGAAGAGTCGACGGCGAGCATCAACTTGTCCAGCGGCGTGGTCTTTTCGCCGTCGACGAGTTGACCACGCGGGCTGAGCCAGAACACCGCGGCGCCGGACGGGTCGTCGACCTGACGGCGCCAGTCCACGCTGCCCAGATAGCCGGTGAGGCCCCACCAGTCGTGCGGGAGCGGATGAGTCTCGCCTTCGACGAGTGGGGGATAGCGGTCGGATGCGACGCCTTTCGTGTCGCTCGTCGCCAGCGCCCATGCCGTGACCCGTGCGACGGCGCGTGCGTCGCCGTCTGCCGGTGCCATCTCCGCGACCAACAGCGAGATCCGTCGGCCGGGCCGCTCCACCCAGGCTCGGACTGTGACCGGCGCCACCGGGATCGCCCCGAGGATGTCCAGTGTCATCCGGCCGAGGCGCAGCGGGGGGTCGACGAGGCGTGTGAGCGCCTTCGTCAGCAGCGCCAGCGGTGGGGAGCCGTGTTGAATCGCGGGATCCCAGTTGCTGCAGGTGATTTCGGTCGACTCGTACGTTGCGGGGCCTAGCCGGCGATAGTAGTAGTCGGTCACGCCGCGTCTTCGACGGGCCAGCCGGGGTAGGGCGGCGGCGTTCCGCCGAACACCGGGCAGTGCGCCTGATGGGAGCACCAGTTGCACAGCCGCGACGGGTTGGGCCGGAAATCTCCGGTTGCACCGGCAGTTTGAATGGCCCGCCAGATGGCTGTCAGCGTCTTCTCGAACCGCAGCAACTCGCCGCGGTCGGGCGAGTAGTCGAGTATCTGGCCGTCGGCGAGATACAGCAGGCGGAGCCGCGTGGCAAGAACGCCGCGGGATCGCAGCAGCGCGACGGCATAGAACTTCATCTGGAACATCGCCTTGA
>JBAPQQ010000517.1:0-3091 GCA_049280695.1 Mycobacterium sp. | reverse complement strand
TCGGCGCGAAGTGTGTGCAGCGGAACGCGGCCCTCACGGTAGAACTCCGAGCGGCTCATCTCCGCGCCGCCGAGGCGGCCCGAGCACTGCACCCGGATGCCCTTGACGTTGGGTTGGCGCATCGCCGACTGGATCGCTTTGCGCATCGCACGCCGGAACGCCACCCGGTTGGACAGCTGCTCGGCGACACCCTGGGCGACCAACTGTGCTTGCGATTCAGGGTTTTTCACCTCGAGGATGTTGAGCTGCACCTGCTTGCCGGTGAGCTTCTCCAGGTCGGCGCGAATACGGTCGGCCTCGGTGCCGCGACGGCCGATCACGATGCCGGGACGGGCGGTGTGGATATCGACACGGACTCTGTCGCGGGTGCGCTCGATCTCCACGTCGGCGATACCGGCGCGTTCCAGCCCCGTGGACAGCAGCCGGCGGATCGCCACGTCCTCTTTGATGTAGTCCGCGTACTGCTTGTCGGCATACCAGCGGGACTTCCAGTCGGTGGTGATACCGAGCCGGAAGCCGTGCGGGTTGATCTTCTGGCCCACTACTGCGAGCCTCCCTTCGCTTCCTCTGAAGCTTTCTTCGCGGTGATTGATGTCGCCGGCTCCGCGGCTCCGGCCGCCTTCTTGGCAGACGCCTTCTTCGCGGGCGCCTTTTCGGCCGTCGCCTTTTCGGTTGCTTTCTTCGCGGGTGCCTTCTTCGCCGGAGCCTCGGTAGCCGCCTTGCTGGCCGCAGCCCGCTTCGCTCGCGTCGACTGGCCGGTGTGCTCGTCGCGCCGTGGCCGGCTCTCCACCACCACGGTGATATGGCTTGTGCGCCTGCGGATCCGGAACGCGCGGCCCTGCGCGCGCGGCCTGATCCGCTTGGCGGTCGGGCCCTCGTCAGCGGTCAGTGCCGCGACGACGAGCGTCGACGGGTCGAGCCCGTCGTTGTTCTGTGCGTTGGCGGCAGCGCTGGCGATCACCTTTGCCACCGGCGCGCTCGCCTGCTGGGGCGCCCACCGCAGGATGTCCAACGCTTCGGCAACCGGCTTGCCGCGAACCAGGTCGATCACCCGGCGCGCCTTGCTCGCCGACACGCGCACAAAGCGCGCCTTGGCTGTAGCGCTCGGGTATTGCGTCTCAACAGAAGTCATCGCTGCCCTTTGCTCTTCGCGCGAGCGCTCATCGCCGCTTGCTCTTCCGGTCGTCCTTGATGTGGCCCTTGAACGTCCGGGTCGGCGCGAACTCACCGAGCTTGTGCCCGACCATCGCCTCGGTGACGAACACCGGGACGTGCTTGCGGCCGTCGTGCACCGCGAAGGTGTGGCCGATGAAGTCGGGAATGATCGTGGACCGCCGCGACCAGGTCTTGATGACCTGCTTCGTGTTCTTCTCGTTCTGCACGTCGACCTTCGTGAGCAGATGGTCGTCGACGAACGGGCCCTTCTTCAGGCTGCGTGGCATTTACGTAGCTCCTACCGGTGGTGCTTCTTGCCGGTGCGCCGGCGTCGGACGATGAGCTTGTTGCTCGCCTTGTTCGGTTTGCGGGTGCGGCCCTCAGGCTTGCCCCACGGACTCACGGGGTGACGGCCGCCGGAGGTCTTGCCCTCGCCGCCGCCGTGCGGGTGGTCGACCGGGTTCATCACGACACCACGCACGGTGGGCCGCTTGCCCTTCCAGCGCATGCGTCCGGCCTTGCCCCAGTTGATGTTGGCCTGCTCGGCGTTGCCGACCTCACCGACCGTGGCCCGGCAGCGCACGTCGACGCGACGGATCTCGCCGCTGGGCATGCGCAGCGACGCGTAGGTGCCTTCCTTGCCGAGCAGCTGGATGCTCGAACCGGCCGACCGGGCCAGTTTCGCCCCGCCGCCGGGACGCAACTCCACGGCGTGGACCAACGTGCCTGCGGGGATGTTGCGCAGCGGCAGGTTGTTACCCGGCTTGATGTCTGCGTTCGGGCCGGACTCCACGACGTCGCCCTGCGAAAGGCCCTGCGGCGCGATGATGTAGCGCTTCTCGCCGTCCAGGTAGTGCAGCAGCGCGATGCGTGCGGTGCGGTTCGGGTCGTACTCGATGTGAGCGACCTTGGCGTTCACGCCGTCCTTGTCGTTGCGGCGGAAGTCGATGATCCGGTAGGCGCGCTTGTGGCCGCCACCCTTGTGCCGAGTGGTGATGCGGCCGTGCGCATTCCGTCCGCCACGCCCGTGCAGCGGACGCACCAGCGACTTCTCCGGCGTGGACCGGGTGATCTCGGCGAAATCCGAGACGCTGGCACCGCGACGGCCCGGCGTCGTCGGCTTGTACTTGCGAATTGCCATGTGTCCAGTCTCTTCTGTCGTCTTCTCGTCAGTCCTACGCCGGCGCGCCGAACAAATCGATCGGCTTGCTGCCGGGGGCCAGGGTCACGATCGCGCGCTTGGTGTTCTTGCGCTTGCCGAAGCCGGTACGGGTGCGCTTGCGCTTGCCCTGCCGGTTCGCCGTGTTCACCGACGCCACCTTGACGTCGAAGATCTTCTCGATCGCGATCTTGATCTGCGTCTTGTTGGAGTCGGGATGCACGACGAACGTGTACACGTTGTCCTCGATCAGCCCGTAGGACTTCTCGGAGATGACCGGGGACAGGATGATGTCGCGGGGGTCGGTGACGGTGGGCATCAGGCCGAAACCTCCTTCGATGTGTTGGCCTCGATGTACGCGTTCAGCGCCTCGACGGAGAACACCACGTCGTCGGCCAGCAGCACGTCGTAGGTGTTGAGCTGGTCGGGCGAAAGGACATGCACGCCAGGCAGATTGCGCACACTCCTGGAGCCGGTCTGGTCGGCGCGGCTGATGATCACGAGCACCCGCTTGCGATCGGTCAGCTCCGCGAGGAACGCCTTGGCACTCTTCGTCGACGGTTTCTGGCCGTCGACGATCTCGCTCACCGCGTGGATCCGCCCGTTGCGTGCACGGTCCGACAACGCGCCGCGCAGCGCCGCTGCGATCATCTTCTTCGGCGTCCGCTGGCTGTAGTCGCGCGGCTTGGGGCCGTGCACGACGCCGCCGCCGGTGAACTGCGGCGCGCGCGTCGAACCCTGGCGGGCACGGCCGGTGCCCTTCTGCCGGTAGGGCTT
>JBAPQQ010000516.1:0-18823 GCA_049280695.1 Mycobacterium sp. | reverse complement strand
GCTTCGCCGCAACGAGATTCGGGTGGCCGGTCGGGGCAGTGGGTGCTGCCGACGGTCATCGCCATTGCAGCGGCGCTGATCCTGGGCGCCATCGGCGTCGTGATCGGTCTGCTGGCGAACCAGAACTCGTCTTCAACGGACGACTCGGCGCTGACCGCGAGTTCCCGAGTGCCGGCCTCGGGCTACGTGACGTCCCCCAGGGTGACGACGTCCTCTGCAACGCCTACCGCTCAGCCGTCGCTGGTGCAGAGCGCAGACGCCTACGGCGACACGTGCGGGCAGGGAATCGCGCTTCCGAACACGACTGGTTTCGGAAGTCGTGCTGGACGCGGGTCCGACAAGACCTCGTGCTATTTCGCCCGCCGCGTGCTCGAAGCGTACTGGGCCCAGCACGGCCGTCCGACGACCGCGCTGCAATTCGTCACGGCGTCGAGCCGCGTGACCTGCCCCAGCACCGGCAGCAGTGACTGCGTCGGCAACGACTTCCGGATGCGCTGCGAAGGTGCGGGCTCAGGCAGTTGGGTCACGTGCACCGGGGGAGACGACGCACGGGTGTACTTGTACTAGTCAGGCGCCGCACTGGCCGGCGGGCAACTCCGTCCGGTGTTCGGTCAGCCAGTCGGCGACCTGACCGAGTTCGCCGACGCCGTCATCAAATGAGCCCGAATCCGGTTGCGCGGCAACGGCGACGGTGACCGTCCCGGCGTCCGTCGTCAGAAGAACGATCTGGCGCACCAGGTAACTGCCCGAAGGAGACGGGCCCCAGCCCCCCTTGAATCGCGTGCCGGGGATCCGGCCGATTCCCCAGCTTTGGTCCGCCCGTATCTGGCCCATCAACTGAAGGATCGGCTCGTTGCGGGCGTCGCAGGCCGCGGCGGAGAGGAACTTGGCCTGCTCGGTCAATGGCCATATCGTCTGGCCGAAGGCGGTGAACTCCGGACGCACTTTCTGGGACTGGACGACGGTGTCATCACCGGTCTGACGCAGAACCGCTTCGACCTTCTGCGCCGCCTCGGCCGGCTCGCCCAGGCCCTGCCAGATGGATTCGGCTGCGGCATTGTCGGATTCGGTGATCGCCGCCCTCATGTCGCCGGTGACTAGGGGATTGTCCCGGTAGGCGGCGATTGCCAGCGGAACTTTGATGGTCGACCAGGCCGGTCCGGTCTGCCAGTCGCCGAACACCCAGGGCGCGTTGCCGTTTCCTGCCGGCGCGATCGCGAGGCCAATCTGGCCCTGCAGCCGGCCCTGCAGCTGTTCGAAGTCGTCGGCGAGGGAGGCCGGGCCGGGTGTGGCGACGCCGGCCGTCGGCGCGGGCGGTGAGGGGGCGGGCGGCGGGGCGGTCGGAGTCGGCTCGGACGACGGGCGCGAATTCAAGTGCCAGCCGACGAATACGCCGCCCGCGGCGGCAACCCCGAGAACGAAGACCAAGATCAGGACGCCTGCGATCGCGAGAGCGATGCGGGTTCGATGGGGCCTGGGTCTAGCCACTGCGCGTCCGGCTCATCGGAGCTAAGCCGGAGTCTTTCCGCTGAGGTAAGCGACGATTCCCTCGGTGACCGCCGCGGCGTAATTCGCGCGTCCGGCGGGACTCTCCATTGCAGCAGCGTCATCGGCGTTCTTCATGTTGCCGAGCTCGACGAGGATCGCCGGGTACTCGGCCAGGTTCAAGCCGGCCAGGTCCGCGCGGCCATAAAGACCGTTCGCCCCGATGTACGTCGACTCGACCAGACCCGATGCGGCGAGGGAATTGCGCATGACGGTTGCCAACTGCTCCGCAGGGCCGGCCTGGGCGGCGTTCAGCGGCGGGCTCGAATAGTTGACATGGAACCCGCGACCTGACGACGGTCCGCCGTCGGCGTGGATGCTGACAATCGCGTCGGGGCGCATGGCGTTGGCCGCCGCCGCGCGCTGGTCGATGCACGGGCCCACCGAATTGTCGTTCGCGCGTGACATTTCGGTGCGCACGCCGCGCTGATTGAGCGCATCGCGGATGAGGAGCACGACGTCCCAAGTGAAGGCGTGTTCGGCAAAGCCGTCGCTCGTTGCGGTGCCGGTGGTCTGGCAGTCTTTGCTGCCCCCGCGGCCGTTGGTGACTTGCCTGGTGAGCGACGAGTCGCTGGCGCCGCTGTGGCCCGGGTCGAGAAAGACCGCCATTCCGGCGATGTCCGCGGTCGCCGAGGCGCGGCTCGCGTTTCCGATCGGCCCCAGCGCGCACAGGCTCACGACGACGGAGACGGCGGCGGTCGCGCGGCGCAGCATCGCGACAGGCTAGCAAGAGACCAGTGCTTGACGACGCGCACCTCACCGGGTGAGGTGCGCTGGCGGTGCGGAGTGACATCAATCCTTCGTGAAGTTGACGTTCTTGGTTACGGCTTCCCACTTGTCGATGGAGGCGGAGAACGCCGCGAGCTTGTCGCGTACCGCCTTGAGCACGTCACGGCCGAGCAGTAGCCGCAGCGGCGGTTCGTCCAGCGTGGTCACCATCACCACGGCCTCGGCCACCTTGCGTGGGTCGCCGGGTAGGTGGTCGGCGAATTCCTTGATCAAGGTCTTGCGGGCACCGACATTCTCGTCGTAATCGCTTATCGGACTGGAAGATTCCCACATCGAACGTGCCGCCCAATCGGTGCGGAATGCGCCCGGTTCGATGGCGCTCACCTTGATGCCGAACGGCTTGACCTCTTGCGCCAGAGCCTCCGTCAGCGCCTCCAGTGCGAACTTCGTCGACGAGTAGTAGGCGTTGGGTGGGTTGGCCACCAGACCGGTCATCGACGAGATGTTGACGATGTGCCCGGACCGGCGGGCGCGCATCGCCGGCAACACGGCCTTGATGGTGTCCACCACCCCGAAGAAGTTCGTGTCGAACAGCTTGCGGACCTTGTCGTCCTCGCCCTCCTCGACGGCGGACAGATAGCCGTTGCCCGCGTTGTTGACCAACACGTCGATGCCGCCGAACGCATCCTCGGCCGCGCGCACTGCCGCCGCGACCTGAGCCTTGTCGGTGACGTCGAGAGCGAGAACCAGTGCGCGATAGCCGAATTCGTCTGCGAAGTCGCTCACGGTCTCGGTACGGCGTGCGGTCACCGCCACCGAGTGCCCTGCTTGTAATGCGGCGCGGGCGATTTCACGGCCGAACCCGGTGGAGCATCCGGTGATCAACCAGCGGCCCATCTCAGTAGGTCCCTTCCGGAAGCCGGCGCAGGTAGGCCGCGCGGCGAGCGGCGAGTTCGGTTGCCCGCTCCTGTGCGGTCACGCGGCGCAGGCTGGGCACCTCCTTCTCGAGGTCGTCGAGTCGCACCACGCGTCCACGCGCACCCAGGTCCTCTTTCGGCCCGTCCTCTCCGAATTCGGCCATCCGCAGGGTCAGGATGCCTTCGGCAAGCCCGTCGGAGTCGATCCAATTGGCCACGCCGGGATCGACCGGTGAGATGACGTAGGTGTAGGTGCCGTCCTCGTTGGGCACCGACTGTGCCTTGTTGAGGCTGCCGGTGCGGTCGACGATGTCCAGTGTGGTGCCCCAGATGTTGCTCAGCGGGACGGTGAAATACTCGGCGCCGCCGTCGCTGACGTCGACGACGAACGCCTCGCCGGGGTTGAGGTCGAAGCGGCCCATCACGTACACCTGGTTGCGCATCGCGCCCAGGCGGTCGGCCGACCAGGCGAGGTTGAAGTTGTTGGCGGCCATCTTGTAGACGCCGTGGCTGAGCTTGCCGGTGAAGTTCGCGAAGTGCGCCATCGTCGCCGCGGTGGCATCGGCCTGCTCGTCGAGCGTGCGGGCGGGGGCTGACGGTGGGGCACCGAGACGTAGGATGGCGAGGTGATTGGGGTCGTCGCGGTCCCAGTCGAGCAGCACGTCGCGGATGTAGAACTCGTGCGCAAGCGGTGTGGTCTGGACGTGGTTCGGCCGATTCCCCGCCGGGTCGGAATCGACGGTGATCAGGAACGACCCATCGGAATCGACTTGCATCGTCCGCCCGTTGAGAACGGCGACGGTGCTCATGTTCGCGTCCCACAGCGTGAAGTAGTTCTCCGTCATCCGGGTTTGGCCGACGCGTCCGCGGATCTCGTAGCGCTCGTCGGCCGAGATCGGAATCACTCGGTAGATGCTGTCGGGATTGTCTATGCCCCAACGTGATCCGAGAATCGCGCGGCCGGCTACGGGGTGACCGAGCCTGGTGATGCAACTGACCTTCGGCCGCAGCTTGTCCTGGTTCGACGACCACATCGCCGCCGAGAACATCACTTCGGCGAAGGCGTCGTCGAAACGCGCCCGCATCGCGTCGGACGCCTTCGCGCGCACGAGCCAGTTGTCGGCGACACTGCGATAGGCCGCCCGCACCGTGGGGTGCGCGGTGAGTTCCAGCGCCGCGAGCTCCTGTTCGTGCTGCGACGCCGTCGCCACGGGATGTCCTGCGAAGTCCGACACCGTTTTCCTCCTCATGTGCGGGCCGTCAATCTCTCCGTGACGGGCTGACACCTGCACGAAATCGAGAATTGTAGGCAGCGAACCGCTCGTCGATCGCAGCGTCACTCAACCCGAAGTCACCGGCCGCGTACGGCGGCCGCGCAGGCTCATGCGGACGCTGCGAGAGCCAGTGGCGCATCGCTGATTCCGCGTCGGCGGTCAGCGCAACGCCGATCGCGTCGTAGACGCGGGCCACTTGGCCGATCGGGTCGGCGACGGCGTCGGCGAACTCGATGTCGGTGCAGAGGGCGGACTCGTCGGTCCAGCGGTCCCGAGCCGCAATCGCACGGTCGTTGGCCCAGCCCATGCGTTCCATCCACTCGGCGCCCACGCGGTGACGGTCCACGCAGTCGGCGTGCATCGCGTGCAGCGTGGCGTTGAGGCCGGCACCCGAGGGGATGACCTGCTTCGGGTCCCGGTGCATGTGTACGACGTGCAGATCGGGGAACTCGGCGCGGAGCGTGTCCAGATAGCCCAGGTGCGCAGGAGATTTCAGTACCCAGCGGTGGACGGTCCGGCCCCGGCGCGGTTCTGCGCTCCTCCCGTCCGCGCGTCGCTTCTGCCACTGCAGGAACTGCAGCATCCGATGCAAGTACGCGTACGCCGGTGAGAAGTCCTGGTTGTCGATCCACGACCGGTATCTCGGCACATGCGCGCCGGACTCCGGCACGTGGGACAGGAACGCGTCGGAGAGGAAGACGATCTCCTCCTCGGGTTCGCGGGCGTACATCGGGTGGATTGCGAACAGTTCCGGAGCCATCTCGCGTGAAATCGCCTCGCGCTTCTCGCTGATGTCGATTCGGGGGTCTTCCTGTTCCGACCACTCGTAATCCAGCTGGGGCGCGACCTCCACGACTTCCCAGCCGTAGGCGCAGTGAAAGCGGTTGTCGGCGGCCAACAGTCGCTGCAGCAGGGTGGTTCCGCTGCGCATCATGCCGACGACAACGATCGGCGCGGCGATCCCGTCGTCGGTGATCTCGGGGTGACGCCGGATCCATTCCTGGGTGCGCAGCCTCATCCGCAGGCTATGGACGAGGCCTGACCGCAGGATATGCATGCCGATGTCGTTAAGGTCGGCGGCCGCGTAGCTGTCCGCCAGGACCGTTAGCGGCTCCGCGAACGGCAGTGGCCCCCAATCCTCGAGGTCTTCCTTCTGTTGTGCTGCGGCCATGAGTTCGGCCGCGTCGAAGAGGTGCGCCACGGTGGTCAGAACTTCAAGTGGTGGCTGGTATCGCCGACCTGATCGACGAACATGATTCGGGTGTCGAACCACCAGGTGCCGTCGATGCGGTGGAAGGTGTCCTTGTACCGGCCGGTGACGATCACCTGCAACGGCTGGTCCGCGGTGGCCTGGGTGACGCAGTAGTAGGCGCTGGCGGTGGCGGTTCCGGCGGTTTCGTCGACGACGAGTCGCAGGTTGGTGGTCAAATGCTTGGTCCTGGGTGTGCCGTCCTCGTAGAGCCGGGTCGCCATCTCGTACATCTGACGAACGCCGGCGACCCCGGTGAAGACGGTCTCGGGGGGACCGTCCTCGACCCCGCAGATCCGGCCGTGCGCGAACAGTGCGGCGACTCCGTCGAGGTCGCCGGCGTCGAGGCGGTGGGCGTACGTGTAAACCAGATTCTCGATCTCACGGGCGGCGTCGCTCATCGTGGCCTTTGCTCAGCTCCCGTCATTTGGCGTAGACAACCAGCAGGGTCCGGCGATGTCAACGATTCCGCCACCGGCGCCGTCGCCAACCTCGGAGGCAGCGGGTACGACGAAGTGGGATCTATCGGCGGGGCTCCCGTGCGATCCTGACGGTGGGTCTTGCTGCGACTCGTCTAGTCATTGGAGGCCACAGTGGAGCAATTGAGCGGCCTGGATGCCGCGTTCGTCTATTTTGAGGCCGCCGGCGGGGCGCACGTCACGTCGTTCTCCATCTACGACCCGTCGACGGCTCCGGGCGGCACGGTCAGCTTTCGACGACGTCGTCGCGCATATCGGGTCCCGGCTCGGGGCCAACCGTGTCTTTCGTTCTGCGCTTGCCCGGGTTCCGCTCGACTTGGACCACCCGTACTGGGTGCGCGACGAAAACTTCGACCTCAGCCGGCACGTGCACCATCTGACGCTGTCGGGCCGCGGAGGCTGGCGCCAGCTGTGTGCCCGGGTGTCGTAGCTGCACGCTGAGCAGATGGATCTGCGCCGGCCGCCGTGGGACGGCTATTTCATCGACGGGCTGGGCGAGATCGAGGGAGTGCCGGACGGGGCTTTCGCGGTGTGCCTGAAGGTGCACCATTCGGCAGTCGACGGCGTGACAGCCATGAGTGTGCTTGCTGCGCTCCACGATCTGACTCTCGACACTGCATCGGCACCCGAAGACGACTGGACTCCAGAGCCTCGGCCGTCCTCGCTGAACCTGCTCGCCCGCGCCGCTGTCACCTATGCCCGCCGACCGGTCCAACTGGCCTCCGCAGTGAGGCACAGCCTTCCGGTGCTGGCCCGCCTACCCGGAGCGATGACGCGGTTGGCGCCGATCGGTCACCGGCTCGAGCAAGGGCTTGTCGGCGGTGTCCCACACTCTCGGTTCAATGATCCAACCGACGGTCGCCGAAACTTCGACGCGCGCGCATACGACCTCGCCGCAGTGTTGGCGGCACGCACTCTCGTGCCCGGCGCAACCGTCAACGACGTCATGCTCGCGGGCATCGGGGGAGCAATGCGCCGCTATCTGCTGGAAAAGGGCGAGCTGCCTGAGTCGTCCTTGGTCACGGTCATGGCGATTGCCGAGCATGACGAGAGTCAGCGCGGGGCGAACCAGCTCGCGGTGGTACGCGCGACGCTCGGCACCGACATCGCCGACCCGATCGACCGGCTTCGGGCCGTGCACGAGTCCAGCGCTCGGTCGAAGGGCTTCATCGAGTCGGTGGGACCACGGTCTTTCGTCGAGGACGCCGAATTCCTGCCTGGCGCGCTCATCGTCCCGGCGATCCGTCTTGCGCGGGCAGCGAACCTCGGGAAGCGCTACCCCTCGTCGTTGTTCGCGAACACGTACGTGACCACCATGCGCGCGGCCCAGACTCCCCGATTTACCTTGTTGGCGCCCAAATGGTCGCCGGCTATGCAATGCCGCCGTTCTCTCAGGGCAACGGGGTCATGCACAACGTGTTGAGTTACTGCGGGCGCGTGTTCGTGAGCATCAACGGTTGTCCTTCCGTCCTGCCCGACATCGAGCACTACGGGGATTGCGTGGACGCTTCCTTCACCGAACTGACGTCCGCGGCGACGATGAGTTCGCCGTAGCGGGTTAGCGTAATTCGGCGACAGTAACGTTGCCGCTTTCGGAGCGCGCTGTCACCCCGGGGGCTTTCGGGTCATTGGATTGCGGCACGGTCACCCTCGTCTCGCCACGACGCCCCTCGGATTGGACCCGCACCCGATACGGACCAGGACCAGCCAGGCCCACAGTCACGTCGTCGGCGGCGATCGCTTCAGTAGTACGTGGCGCTGAACGGAAGTTCACCCGAATGTCCCCGGATTCGGTGTTTGCCGTGAACGATTCGGTGACTGCGATGGGGTTGCTGGTGCTTATGTCACCCCGGCGGACATTGACATCGATGCGACGAGCGGAGCCGCCGAGTGTGACGGGACCGTCGCCGATCTTGGCGATCAGCTGATCGAAATTGGCATCGGTGGACAACGAACCGGTCTGCTGGTTGACGGTCACGCTCAACACTTGGGCGACAGCGGGCGGGAGGATGACGTTCATTTCCGCGGGGCGAAGCCACCACAGCGATCCCGGTGCACCGTCGCCGAGCTTGACCAGGCTGCCGGCGGCGTCGTTGGCGACCGTCAGCTGCGTGTCGCCTGTGCGGGTGACCATCCGCACCTCGACACGCGGCTCTGTGGCGTCGGCGTCGACGGTCAGGCGGACGGCCGCTGCGCAGTCGCCGGTGTCGATGGTCAGCGATCGCGCCCCCGTCGGCAGCGACTGCGTGTCGGTGATGATGCGAGAGCCGCCGAGCTCGACCGCAAGAGCACCGAGGCTGCCCAACGTGCAGAGGGATACCAAGGCTGCGATTACCACCAGCAAGACGCGCATCGCGGTGCGGCCGCCGGCGGGTAATTCGGGCAGCCGGGGGCTAGGCGCCGAGACGTAGGGCGGTTCCTGGTGGTGGTCGATGCTGCTCAGCGCCGCTCCTGCTCCTGCGATTCGAGGTGGGCGGCGGCGCGCTTGAGTATCAGCACCGCATCGGCCTTTGTGGTGTGCGCGTCGTCGTTATAGGCGTGCAGGCTCGGCCAGTCCAGCGCGACGGCGGAATTGGCCAGCCGCAGTAGCAGGTACTCCAGCCGATCGACCTGCTCCTGCGCTTCCTGGGGCTGCCCGCCGTGCCAGTAGCCCCCCGCCGTGCGCAGCGCTCCCTCTAGGCAGAAGCTGCACGGCGTGGCACCGGGCTGGGTGCGCACCCGGTAGCCTCCCGCGCCGACGTGCTCGGTGCGCACTCGCACCCAGCCGCCCGGGGAATCGTCGGAAGGGTGTACCTCAGCGCCGTCGCCGTCGCGGCAGTAGGTGCCCTGGGTCCACCCGTCTTCGGCCTCGATGAGCGCGAGCGCGTCCTCGATCACCTCTCGGTCGGTTTTCATCGTCATTCCCTGAGCAGCAGCGGCTCGGAGGAGGGCGGTCGTCGTCATGATTTTCAATCCTTTCGGTTAAGACTCGAGGTAGCGCAGAACGGCGAGGACACGGCGGTTTTCGGTGTCATCGGGGGCCAGCCCCAACTTCGTGAAGATGGATGCGATGTGTTTCTCGGCGGAACCGGTTGACATGTGCAGAGTGGCGGCGATTGCCGAGTTTGTTCTGCCTTCGGCCATCAGTTGCAGCACCTCGCGTTCTCGGGGGGTGAGCTGATCAAGCACGTTGCGGCGATGCGATCGCGCGAGAATTTGGGACACGACCTCTGGGTCGAGCAGAGTCCCGCCGCTACCTATCACAGTGACCGCGTCGAGGAAGGCCGGTACGTCGGCAACGCGGTCCTTGAGCAGGTAGCCGAATCCGTGAGTGTCCGAGGCGATCAGGTCAGTGGCGTAGCGCTCCTCGACGTAGTGCGACAACACCATCACCGGCGACTCGGGATTTTGGCTGCGCAGCAACGCGGCGGCGCGGATTCCCTCGTCTGTGAACGTTGGCGGCATCCTGACATCGAGGATCGCAAGATCAGGATGAGTCTCGTTTACCAGGCGAAGCAGGTCCGAGGCGTCGGCCACGCTGGCCACCACCTCGTGGCCGGCGTCGATGAGGATGCGTTCGATCCCCCCGCGCAGCAGCGCCGAGTCCTCGGCGATCACGATGCGCATGGCAGCACCGCGGTAACTGTGGTGGGTCCGGTGGCGGGACTGGAGACCGTGAAGTTGCCCCGAGCGGCGCGCACGCGCTCGGCCAGGCCACGCAGGCCAGTGGCAGTTGCGCTGTCGGAAATTCCTGCGCCGCCGCGGCCGTCGTCGAACACCGAGACGTGGAGCTTATTTTCGGCCTGGACCAGCCGCACTGTAACGACGGCCCGCGACGCTTGTGAGTGTTTCGCGGTGTTGGTGAGCGCCTCGGCGACGACGAAGTACGCGACAGATTCGGTCTCCGCGGGGAGACGCCGGGGTAAGTCGATGTCCAGCGTTGTCGGGACGGGGGCGCGCTGAACCACCGATGAGAGCGCGGCGTCCAGACCCCGGTCGGAAAGGATCGTCGGCGCGATGCCGCGCACGACGTTACGTAGTTCCACCAGCGCGGTTTTCGCATCTGCATGGGCTTCGGCGATCAGCGCCTTGGCGGCGGACGGGTCGGTGTCGAACTTGGTTTGCGCGAGGCCGATTGTCATCGCCAGCGACACGAGCCGCGGCTGTACGCTGTCGTGCAGGTCGCGTTCGATGCGGTGCCGTTCGGCGTGCGCTGACGTCACCGCGCCTAACCTGGCGTCGGCGAGGGCGTTCACCTCGTGTTGCAGCATCGCGGGCGACGGCGAGAGCAGCAAGCGGTCGATCTCAGCGTCGAGAATCGGCGCGAGCACCACGATCGCGGCGGCAGCCGCCAAAGCGATCACCGCAAGGGGCCATGCCAGCGCCGGCGAAAGAAATGACAGTCCGGCTTTCTCGTCGCTGTGGTCGACAGCGATCGCGGCGGCCGGTGCCAGGAACGCGAATGCCAGCAAAGCGAACGCGAGACCCGCGCCCAAGATGTCGTAGATCATCCGGAGGAAGTGGTGCGCGCTGCCCTTCCAGAACCGGGCGGTGCTGATGTCCAACCACAGCTGGTGGAGCCAACGTTGAAAGCCGGCGTGATGAGACATCTTTCGGGCCGGTACCGGGATATTCATGCTGAAGACGGCTTCGCTACGCAGACGCTCGAGCCACCCCACGCCGCGCATCAAGTACACGAACACGACAACGGCCAGCGCGGGGCCGATCAGCGACGGGATAGACGAGAGACCGATGAGAACGATCATGATCGGCAGCCACAGCCAAACCGCGCCGATCACCGCGCCCGCGATCAGCGACGCGCTCGGCACGACGCCGATGCGACGGACCGTCGACGGAGTCGCCAAACCGGCCGCCGGCTTGGCGCGTTGATTCGCGATTGCGACCATGCCTTCAACGTACGGAGCGCGGCGGTGAAGGAACATGGCGCTTACCGGACTTCTTTACGGGGGTTAACCCCCAGGCCTTGGGCCTTTTCGCTCGAGTTCGCTCGAGCGAGCGTGTTCTTGGCCGCCACGCCGAGAATTGGCCGACGATTGCGCACGCTCGTCGAGGTGGGTCGTGCGCCGGGACAACAACCTTTCGGGCCGATCTCCCTATATGGATCGGTCGCAGATCGGGCAGCGCTCAACATTCCAGAAAATGCACTCTGACCTGCGGGTTCCTGGGTGCCCCCGGCAGGATTCGAACCTGCGGCCTTCTGCTCCGGAGGCAGACGCTCTATCCCCTGAGCTACGGGGGCGCATCACCAGACACGCGCACCATCGGGCCCGCCCAGACTAGCGCATCGCCGCAACCGCCAGCCGGTCGGAATGAATTCGGACGGCAAACGCCCAGCCCATAGGATGGACCCTCGTGACCCCTGCCGACCTGGCCGAGCTGCTCAAGATCGCCGCAGCCGCGGTGCTCACCGAGCGTGGCCTCGACACCGCTGCCGTTCCGGCAACGGTGACGGTCGAGCGTCCCCGCAACCCCGAGCACGGCGACTACGCCACCAATCTGGCCCTTCAGCTCGGCAAGAAGGTCGGCGCAAATCCCCGCGAGCTCGCCGGTTGGCTCGCCCACGCCCTTGCCGCGGTCGACGGCATTGCCGCGGCCGATGTCGCCGGGCCCGGCTTCGTCAACCTGCGTATCGCCGCCTCGGCCCAGGGCACCATCGTCAACGACGTCATCGACGCCGGACGAAACTACGGGCACGCCGACACCCTGAAGAACCAGAACATCAACCTCGAGTTCGTCTCCGCAAACCCCACCGGCCCGATCCACATCGGCGGTACCCGGTGGGCAGCTGTCGGCGACGCGCTGGGCCGGCTGCTCGCGAGCCAGGGTGCCGAAATCACCCGTGAGTACTACTTCAACGACCACGGCGCACAGATCGACCGCTTCACCAACTCCCTGATCGCCGCGGCCACGGGCCAACCCACCCCGCGGGACGGCTACGCCGGCAACTACATCAGCGACATCGCCGCCGAGGTGCTCGAGAAAGCGCCCGAAGCGCTGAGCCAGCCCGACGAGCAGCGGCGCGAGACCTTCCGGTCCGTCGGCGTGGACCTGATGTTCAGCCACATCAAGCAGTCGTTGCACGACTTCGGAACCGACTTCGACGTCTACACCCACGAAGACTCGATGCACACCAGCGGCCGCGTCGACCAAGTGATCGCCCGGTTGCGCGAGACCGGCAGCATCTATGAGAAGGACGGCGCAACCTGGTTGCGCACCACGGAGTTTGGTGACGACAAGGACCGTGTCGTGATCAAGAGCGAGGGTCAGCCGGCCTACATCGCCGCCGATCTCGCCTACTACCTCGACAAGCGGCAACGCGGCTTCGACCTGTGCATCTACATGCTCGGTGCCGACCATCACGGTTACATCGCCCGGCTCAAGGCCGCCGCCGCGGCACTCGGCGACGACCCGGACACTGTCGAAGTACTGATCGGCCAGATGGTCAACCTCGTCCGTGACGGCCAGCCCGTGCGGATGAGCAAGCGGGCGGGCACCGTGATCACCCTCGACGACCTCGTCGAGGCGATCGGCGTCGATGCCGCCCGGTACTCATTGATCCGGTCATCGGTGGACACGCCGATCGACATCGACCTCGCACTGTGGTCGTCGGCGTCCAACGAAAACCCGGTCTACTACGTGCAGTACGCGCACGCACGGCTCTCTGCGCTCGCGCGCAATGCCGCCGAACTGGGCCTCGTTGCGAACACCGCGAATCTCGGGCTGCTGACCCATGACCGGGAAGGCACCCTGATCCGCAACATCGGCGAGTTCCCGCGCGTGCTGAAAACCGCTGCAGCACAACGTGAACCGCACAGAATCAGCCGGTATCTGGAAGACCTGGCAAGTGACTACCACCGGTTCTACGACACCTGCCGCGTGCTGCCTCAGGGTGACGAGGCGCCCACCGAGTTGCACACCGCCCGGTTGGCGTTGTGCCAGGCAACCCGCCAGGTGATCGCCAACGGCCTGAAGATACTCGGTGTCACCGCCCCGGAGCGCATGTGATCGCCCATCCCGCCGGCCCGCGCCACGCCGAAGAAGTCCATCCTGCCGCGGCACCGCCGAAGCCTCAAACGCCGGAGGAGCTGCTCAGGCTCGCCCCAAATGTGTGGCCACACAACGTCGTCCGCGGCGACGATGGGGAGGTCAGCGTCGCCGGAGTCCAGGTGACGGATCTCGCCCGCGAGTTCGGCACCCCGCTGTTCGTGCTCGACGAGGGTGACTTCCGCGACCGGTGCCGGATGATGGCCACCGCGTTCGGCGGCGGGGAGAACGTACATTACGCGGCCAAGGCGTTCCTGTGCACCGAGGTCGCGCGGTGGATCGCCGAAGAGGGGCTGTCTCTGGACGTCGCCTCCGGCGGCGAGCTCGCAGTTGCCCTGCACGCCGGCTTTCCGCCCGAGCGAATCGCCATGCACGGCAACAACAAATCGGTCGACGAGCTGACCGCCGCCGTGCGCGCCGGCATTGGGTACGTGGTACTCGATTCGATGACGGAGATCGAACGCCTCGACGAGGTCGCAGGTCGGTTGGGCGCCGTGCAGGACGTGCTCGTCCGCGTCACGGTCGGCGTGGAAGCTCACACCCACGAGTTCATCTCCACCGCGCACGAGGACCAGAAGTTCGGCCTGCCCTTGGCGGACGGACAGGCGATGGCTGCCCTCCGGCGGGTCTTCGATGCCGATCACCTGCGACTGGTCGGACTGCACAGCCACATCGGGTCCCAGATCTTCGACGTTGCCGGTTTCGAATTGGCCGCACACCGGGTGATCGGCCTGTTGCATGACGTCGTCGCCGAATTCGGCGTGCAGAAGACCGCGCGGATCTCCACGATCGATTTGGGTGGCGGTCTGGGCATTTCCTATCTGCCCCAGGATGATCCGCCCCCGGTAAAAGACCTCGCCGCCAAGCTGGCCGTCATCGTCCGCAACGAGTCGGTACTGGCCGGTCTTCCGCAACCGCGGGTGATAGTGGAGCCCGGCCGCGCAATCGCAGGCCCCGGCACCATCACGCTGTACGAGGTCGGCACCGTCAAAGACGTGGCGGTCACCTCGTACGCCAAACGGTGCTACGTCAGCGTCGACGGGGGAATGAGCGACAACATCCGCACCGCGCTGTACGGCGCCGAGTACGACGTGCGGTTGGTGTCGCGCGCCACCGAGGCGCCTGCCGCCCTGGCGCGCATCGTGGGAAAGCATTGCGAGAGTGGCGATATCGTGGTCCGCGACACGTGGGTGAACAGTGACATCCGCCCGGGTGATCTGCTCGCAGTAGCGGCTACGGGCGCCTACTGCTATTCCATGTCGAGCCGCTACAACCTGATCGGCCGGCCCGCCGTGGTGGCCGTGCGAGACGGGCGAGCCCGCCTGATCCTGCGCCGCGAGACGGTCGACGACCTACTGAGTTTGGAGGTGACCAGCCGGTGACAAGAGCCGAAAAGGCCGTCGGCGTGGCGGTGTTGGGACTGGGCAACGTGGGCAGCCAGGTGGTGCGGATCATCGAGGACAGCGCGGTCGACCTCGCTGCGCGCATTGGCGCACCGCTGCAGGTGCGCGGAATCGGTGTGCGCAGGGTCTCCCCGGACCGCGGCGTGCCGGTCGAGTTGCTGACCAGCGACATCGACGAGCTGGTGTCCCGCGACGACGTTGACATCGTGGTGGAGCTGATGGGGCCCGTCGAGCCTGCGCATAAGGCGATTCTCGGCGCGCTCGAACGCGGCAAGTCCGTCGTTACCGCGAACAAGGCGCTGCTTGCCCAATCCACCGGCGAGGTGGCCCAGGCCGCCGAGCGTGCCCACGTCGACCTCTACTTCGAGGCGGCCGTAGCGGGGGCCATACCGGTCATCCGCCCGCTGACGCAGTCGCTCGCCGGGGATACCGTGCTGCGCGTGGCCGGCATCGTCAATGGCACCACCAACTACATCTTGTCCGAAATGGACAGCACCGGTGCCGATTATGCGACGGCCCTCGCCGACGCCAGCGCGCTGGGCTACGCCGAGGCGGACCCCACCGCCGACGTCGAAGGTTACGACGCCGCCGCTAAAGCCGCGATTCTGGCGTCGATCGCATTCCACACCCGAGTCACCGCCGACGATGTCTACCGCGAGGGCATCACCAACGTCACGCCGGCGGACTTCGCTTCGGCACGTGCGCTGGGCCGCACCATCAAGCTGCTGTCGATCTGCGAGCGGATCACCGGAGACGACGGTCAGGAACGTGTTTCGGCCCGGGTGTACCCGGCGCTGGTTCCGCTGACCCATCCACTGGCCTCTGTGAACGGCGCGTTCAACGCCGTGGTGGTGGAAGCCGAAGCGGCCGGGCGGCTGATGTTCTACGGTCAGGGCGCCGGCGGCACACCTACCGCATCGGCCGTGATGGGCGACGTGGTAATGGCGGCCCGCAACCGGGTGCAGGGCGGCCGCGGGCCGCGCGAGTCGAAATACGCCCAGCTGCCGATCGCTCCGATGGGCATGATCCGCACCCGGTACTACGTCAGTATGAACGTGGCCGACCTTCCCGGAGTGTTGGCCACTGTCGCAACAGAATTCGCCAAGCGCGACGTGAGTATCGCCGAGGTGCGCCAAGAAGGCGTCGTCGACGAGGACGGGCATCGGGTCGGGGCCAGGGTGGTCGTGGTCACCCACGAGGCCACCGATGCCGCCCTGTCCGACACCGTCACCGCACTGGCCGGACTCGACGTGGTGCAGAACGTCGCAAGTGTGCTGCGGTTGGAGGGAAATAGCGAATGACTGCGGCGAAAGCCAAAGTGCACCATCCGTGGCCCGGGTTGATCGCGGCATACCGTGACCGTCTGCCCGTCGAAGACCACTGGACACCAGTCACGCTTCTGGAAGGCGGGACGCCGCTGGTGCCCGCGCGGCGGCTATCCGAATTGACCAGCTGCACAGTTCATCTCAAGGTCGAAGGCGCGAACCCCACCGGCTCGTTCAAGGACCGGGGCATGACGATGGCGGTGACGGACGCGCTGGCGCGCGGCCAGAAGGCGGTGCTTTGCGCGTCGACCGGCAACACCTCGGCGTCGGCAGCGGCTTACGCGGCGCGGGGTGGGATCACCTGCGCCGTGCTGATTCCCCAGGGCAAGATCGCGATGGGCAAGCTCGCTCAGGCGGTGATGCACGGCGCCAAGATCATCCAGGTTGACGGAAACTTCGACGACTGCCTGGAACTGGCCCGCAAGACCACCGCGGACTTCCCGACCGTCGCGCTGGTCAACTCGGTCAACCCGGTGCGGATCGAAGGTCAGAAGACCGCAGCGTTCGAGATCGTCGACGCGCTCGGCACTGCGCCTGACGTGCACTCGCTGCCCGTCGGGAATGCTGGCAATATCACCGCGTATTGGCGGGGCTACACGGAATACAACCGTGACGGCATCAGCGACCGATTGCCCCGGATGCTGGGCACGCAGGCGGCCGGCGCCGCTCCGCTCGTGTTGGGCGAACCCGTGAAGGAACCCGAAACCATCGCCACCGCAATCCGGATCGGATCTCCGGCGTCGTGGGGGCCCGCGGTCAAGGCTCAGCAGGAGTCCAACGGACGGTTCGTCGCGGCCACGGACGAGGAGATCCTCGCCGCGTATCACCTGGTGGCCCGCAGCGAGGGTGTGTTCGTCGAACCGGCATCGGCGGCCAGCATCGCCGGACTGCTCAAGTCGGTCGAGGATGGCTGGATCGCCGAAGGCTCAACCGTGGTGTGCACGGTGACCGGTAACGGGCTGAAAGATCCCGATACCGCCCTGAAGGGCATCCCGGAGGTGTTGGCCATCCCCGTCGACCCGACTGCTGTGGTCGAGAAGCTGGGTCTAGTGTGAATCGACTCCTTCCTGTCGGCCTGACCTGTCGCGCCGTCGTCGCGGCGTCCGCAGCGAATTTGGGTCCGGGCTTCGACAGCCTGGGTCTGGCGCTGAGCCTGTACGACGAAATCGTGGTGACGACAGTCGATTCTGGCTTGCAGGTCGAGGTCGAGGGGGAGGGTGCGGGTCACGTGCCGCTCGGCAGCGAACATCTGGTCGCGCGCGCGGTCGAGCGCGGTCTCGGCGCCGCCGGCACAGCCGCCAGCGGGCTTGCGGTTCGGTGCCGCAACAACATTCCGCACTCGCGTGGGCTCGGGTCTTCGGCCGCGGCGGTGGTCGGGGGATTGGCTGCCGCCAACGGCCTTCTCGCGCAGGGCGGTTGGGCACCGTTCGCTGCGCCCGAGCTGATACAACTCGCCTCCGAGTTCGAAGGCCACCCCGACAACGCGTCGGCGGCCGTACTCGGCGGTGCGGTGGTGTCGTGGATGGAGCGCGACGGCGACCGCACCGCGTATGCGGCAGTGCCCCTGCGGCTGCACCCCGACATCCGCATCTTCTCGGTGATCCCTGACGAACAATCGCTGACCGCAGCCACCCGGGTTCTGCTCCCGGGCAACGTCAGCCACGAGGATGCCAGCTTCAATGTCAGCCGCGCCGCCCTGCTGGTCGCCGCTCTGACGGAGCGGCCGGACCTGCTGCTGTCCGCCACGGACGACGTGCTTCATCAGCCGCAGCGCGCCTCGGCGATGCCGAGATCGTCGGAATATCTGCGGCTGCTGCGGCGTTATGGTATTGCGGCGGCGCTTTCGGGGGCTGGACCAGCGGTTATCGCGTTGACAACCCGTCCCGAACTGCCCGCCGAGACCCTCGAGTTCGGTGCCTCGAACGGCTTCGTCGTCCGCGAGATGGCGGTCGGGGAGGGCGTGCAGTGGACCTCTGACGTGGTGGCGCGTCGCCACCTATGAGTGCTGGTGCGACACGCACCGGGACCCGCCGCCGGGCGGGGCTTTCTTGCTTCCGGTCGAGAAGCAGGCTATCCTCGGTGCCGTCCAGCAATCGCAGCATCTACCTGCGCCGACAGTAGGACGATCACCAAATCTTCTCGGGGATGACGGTTCGCCTTCTAGCTGCGAACCAATGCGATCACCGTTGCACAGCGGTGGGACATGAGCGCTCAGCGAATCGGCTGAGCGCACCGAACCCCTCGTATGACGAAAACTGCGAGGGAGAGAAAGGACATCCGTGACTGATACGGACCTCATAGCGGCCGGCAGTGGCGCCGACGAACCGGATCTGCCCACCACCGCGACATCACAAGTCTCCACGCCGGCCCCCGCCGACGTGCCGGCGAGTGCCCCACAGGGCAGCGGCGCGCTGGCGACCATGGTGCTGCCGGAACTGCGCGCGCTGGCCAACGAGGTCGGCGTCAAAGGCACCTCGGGGATGCGCAAGAACGAGCTGATCGCCGCGATCCGCGAACGTCGCGGCGAGCCAAACGACAAGGCCCGCAACGGCGGAAGCGCGCCAACCGACGACGCGGGCGGCAGTGACGCGCCGGCCGACGGCGATCAGCGAGCCCGGGATCGCCGCGACGCGAAGCCCGAGGCACGTGCAGAAGACAAGCAGGACAAGCCACAAACCCAGCAGGACAAAGCCGGTGCCGACAAGTCGACCGGCGAAGAAGCCAAGCCGGACAGCCGACGAGACGGTGACCAGGCCCAGGGTGGCGATCAGCATGGCGGCGGCCAAAACCGAGGTGACGACGACGGCGAAGGGCGCCAGGGCGGCCGGCGGGGCCGCCGATTCCGCGACCGCAGGCGC
>JBAPQQ010000515.1:0-5939 GCA_049280695.1 Mycobacterium sp. | reverse complement strand
CTGCCGTCATATCGGTGTCGAGTACACCCACATTCTCGAACCCGATCAGCAGAAGTGGCTGCAGGAACGCATCGAGGTCAAGCACGAGAAGCCGACCGTCGCCGAGCAGAAGTACATCTTGAGCAAGCTCAACGCGGCCGAGGCGTTCGAGACCTTCTTGCAGACGAAATACGTTGGGCAGAAACGATTTTCGTTGGAAGGCGCCGAGACCGTCATCCCGATGATGGACGCAGCGATCGACCAGGCCGCCGAGCACGCACTGAACGAAGTCGTGATCGGCATGCCGCACCGCGGGCGGCTCAACGTGCTGGCCAACATCGTCGGAAAGCCCTACAGCCAGATCTTTTCCGAGTTCGAGGGCAACCTGAACCCGTCGCAGGCGCACGGCTCGGGCGACGTGAAATACCACCTCGGCGCCGGCGGCACCTACATCCAGATGTTCGGCGAAAACGACATCGAGGTGTCACTGACCGCCAACCCGTCGCACCTGGAGGCCGTCGACCCGGTTCTCGAAGGGCTGGTGCGGGCCAAGCAGGACGTGCTCGCCGAAGGAGACAGCGAGGCCTCGGGCGACTTCCCCATCATGCCGCTGATGTTGCACGGTGACGCCGCGTTCGCCGGGCAGGGCGTGGTTGCCGAGACGCTGAACCTGGCGCTGCTGCGGGGCTATCGCACCGGCGGCACGGTACACATCGTCGTCAACAACCAGATCGGCTTCACCACGTCGCCGTCGGACGCGAAGTCCTCGGAGTACTGCACCGACGTCGCGAAGATGATCGGGGCGCCGATCTTCCACGTCAACGGGGACGACCCGGAGGCATGCGTGTGGGTGGCGCGGCTGGCGGTGGACTTCCGGCAGAAGTTCAAGAAGGACGTCGTCATCGACATGATCTGCTACCGCCGCCGTGGTCACAACGAGGGCGACGACCCGTCGATGACGCAGCCGGCGATGTACGACGTGATCGATACCAAGCGCGGCGCCCGCAAGACCTACACCGAGGCATTGATCGGCCGCGGCGACATCTCGATCAAAGAAGCCGAAGACGCGTTGCGTGACTACCAGGGCCAGCTCGAGCAGGTCTTCAACGAGGTGCGGGAACTGGAGAAGCACGAGATCGAGCCGAGCGAGTCGGTGGAGGCAGAGCAGCAACTGCCGCGCGGACTGGCCACGGCCGTCGAGAAGTCGCTGCTGGCCCGCATCGGCGACGCACATCTGGCGTTCCCCGAGAACTTCACGGTGCACCCGCGGGTCAAGCCCGGCCTGGAGAAGCGCCGGGAGATGGCTTACAACGGCAAGGTCGACTGGGCGTTCGGGGAGCTGCTGGCGTTGGCTTCGCTGGTGGCCGAGGGCCGGACCGTGCGGCTCACCGGGCAGGACAGCAGGCGCGGGACGTTCAGCCAGCGCCATTCGGTGATCATCGACCGCAAGACGGGCAAGGAGTTCACCCCGCTGCAGGTGCTGGCCGTCGGCGAGGACGGCCAGCCCAGCGGCGGCCGGTTCATGGTGTACGACTCGCCGCTGTCGGAGTACGCCGCAGTGGGTTTCGAGTACGGCTACTCGCTGGGCAACCCGGACGCACTTGTGTTGTGGGAGGCGCAGTTCGGCGATTTCGTCAACGGCGCGCAGTCGGTGATCGACGAGTTCATCAGCTCCGGCGAGGCGAAGTGGGGGCAGACGTCCGACGTGGTGCTGCTGCTTCCGCACGGCCACGAGGGCCAGGGTCCCGACCACACCTCCGGCCGCATCGAGCGGTTCCTGCAGGTGTGCGCCGAGGGTTCGATGACGGTCGCGCAGCCGTCGACGCCGGGCAACTACTTCCACCTGTTGCGCCGCCACGCTCTCGACGAGATCCACCGGCCGTTGATCGTGTTCACGCCGAAGTCCATGCTGCGCAACAAGGCAGCCGTCAGCGAGATCCGCGAGTTCACCGAGATGAAGTTCCGCTCGGTGTTCGAGGAACCCACCTACGACGTCGGGGACGGAGACCGCAGCAAGGTCACGAGGCTGCTGCTGTGCAGCGGCAAGCTGTACTACGAGCTGGCCGCCCGCAAGGCCAAGGACAAGCGCGACGACATCGCGATCCTGCGGATCGAGCAGCTGTACCCGATTCCCCGCTTCCGGCTGCCCAACACACTGGAGCAGTATCCGAACGCCAAGGAGTACTTCTGGGTGCAGGAGGAGCCGGCGAACCAGGGTGCCTGGCCGACGTTCGGGCTGACGCTGCCGGAGCTGGTGCCTCAGCTGACCGGCATAAAGCGGATCTCGCGGCGGGCGATGTCGGCGCCGTCATCGGGTTCGGCGAAGGTGCACGCCGTCGAGCAGCAGGAGATCCTCGACGAGGCGTTCGCCTAACTACACGTCGCGAGCGTGCGTGCCGTGCCAAAGACACGCCGCGGCAGATGGCATTCAGCGCACCCTCGCGCCGTGAGGTGCGCGTCTTAGCGGGCGAGGAAGCTGTTGAGGTCGCTGATCGCGGGCAGGCTGTCCACTCCTGGAATGCCGTCGATCTGCCCGTTCCCGAGCCGTGCCATGGCGCCCGGGCACCACATCGAGATCGCAATCCCGGTGAACATCGTCGCGGGACCCATCGACATGCCCCCGGTGTCGGCGACCTTGGCGGCGACGTCCGCGGCGGTCTGACCGGAGTCAGCCAGCATCGGGCAGACCTGCTGACCGAGCTGGGCGGCGTTGGCCGGGTCGATGTTCTCCATACCCGCGCTGTTCAGCGCGTCGATGAAGAGGTCGGTGTTCGGGTCGGCCTGCGCGGGAGAGGCCAGACCCGTCGCCGCTGCGGCAAGTCCCCCGGAAACGATCAGCGACCCGACGGCCGCAGCAAGTTTGAACTTCATGATTGGGGCATCGTAGCGGGGACGGCCGGCGTTACCGAATTGCGTAGAGTAACGGCCACACACGCTCGCCGACGAATGGGGTGCCGATGCAGGGGTTTGCCGGGAAAGTTGCCGTGGTCACCGGAGCCGGCTCGGGGATCGGCCGGGCGCTGGCCCTCGAATTGGCGCGCTCGGGTGCGAAGGTGGCGATCAGCGACGTCGACGTCGACGGCCTGGCGGGCACCGAGGAGCAGCTCAAGGCCATCGGCACGCCGGTGAAGACCGACCGCCTCGACGTCACCGAGCGCGAGGCCGTCCTGGCCTACGCCGACGCCGTCAACGACCACTTCGGCGCGGTCAACCAGATCTACAACAACGCCGGAATCGCGTTCAACGGGGACGTGGAGGTCACCGCGTTCAAGGACATCGAAAGGGTGATGGACGTCGACTTCTGGGGCGTCGTCAACGGCACCAAAGCGTTCCTGCCCCACCTGATCGCCTCCGGCGACGGGCACGTCGTCAATATCTCGAGCGTGTTCGGGTTGTTCGCTGCCCCCTCCCAGGCCGCCTACAACTCGGCGAAGTTTGCGGTTCGCGGGTTCACCGAGGCGCTGCGCCAGGAGATGATCCTCGCCAAACGCCCGGTCAAGGTGACGACCGTGCACCCCGGCGGGATCAAGACCAACATCGCTCGCAACATGACGGCGACCGAGGGTTTTGACATCGCCGAGTACGCGAAATCGTTCGACAGGGTGGCCCGTACGTCGCCGCAGAAGGCGGCGCGGACCATCCTCGACGGAGTGCGCAAGAACAAGGCGCGCGTGCTGGTCGGCCCAGACGCCAAGGTGCTCGACGTCATCGTGCGGCTGACCGGGGCGGGCTACCAGCGGCTGTTCACGGCCGTCGCCTCCCGCTCGATGCCGGCGCAACCCAAGTACGGGTCAACGGCCTAGCGGGTGGGCCGCCAGCCACGCCTCGGCGACCTGCCGCGGGTCGGCTCCCTGCGCCACTTGGCGGCGCATGTCTGCCAGCGCATTGGTGTCGAACTCGCCCGCGATCTCGTTGAGCGCGAGCACTTCTAACTCGGACAGTCCGTTGCGCCGGTACAGCGGGACCACGTTCTCGGCGCGCACCAACGCCGGGTCCTTGTCGGCGAGCACCACGACGTCGTCGGGGATTGCGGGGTCGGCGGTGCTGGTCCAGGCCGCATTGATCTGGCCGCCTTCGAGTGCGTCGAAAAGCGCTGCGCCGGAGGGGAATACGCGTGGCGCAGGCAACTTGCAGCTACCGACCTGCGCCGGCGGCTTCGTGCCGCCGGCCGAACCCGTCGTCAGCTGTGAGCAGTGGCGAACCAATGTCGCCAAGTCTCGCCCGCGCCAAGCATCGGCAGTCGCCTTAGCCACCGCAACGGCCGGCGTGTCCGCTGCCGCGCTTGCGTAGTCTCCGGCGGCTATGCCTTCGGGCAGCGCGGCGACCATCGCGCGGTAGACGTCCTCGTCTTCGATGGCGGTCGCGCCCGGGGCAAACCGCTGCAGCAGCCGACCGGTGAACCCGGGCACCACCGCGACCTCTCCGCTGTCGAGCCCAGCCACCGGCTCGGGCATGCGCTGGACTCTGGCCGGCGCTCCGCGGTAGCGCAGCGCCGCGGCGTACAACTCGGCCAGCACCGCCGACTCGGCATCGGACCCGGCCCCCACCACGACGTCGGGCGGTGGTTGGCTGCCGCCGCATCCGGCCACCAGCAGTGCTACGGCCAGCAGCGTGAGAAGAAAGCGTCTAGTCACCTGCAGCCGCGGCCACCGCCGCCGAAACCGCCGCCGCCACCCGCGGGTCCAATGGGCTGGGCACGATCCGGTCCGGCGTGAGATCGTCGGCAACCACCGCAAAGATCGCCTCGGCAGCCGCCACCATCATCTTCTCGGTGATTCGACGGGCCCCCGCGTCCAGTGCGCCGCGGAACACCCCGGGGAACGCGAGCACGTTGTTGATCTGGTTCGGGAAGTCGCTGCGCCCCGTGGCCACCACCGCCGCGTACTTGGCCGCGACATCAGGATGGATTTCCGGGTCCGGGTTCGACAGCGCGAACACGATGGCCTCGGGCGCCATCGTCGCGATGAGGTCCTCGGGGACCACACCCCCTGACACCCCGAGAAACACGTCGGCCTTGTCGAGCGCCTCCACCATGCCGCCGCTGCAGCCCCTAGGGTTGCTGCGTTGCGCGAGCTCAGCCTTGACGCTGTTCATCTGGTTGCGGCTGGGATGCAGAATGCCCTGCGAGTCGAGGACAATGATGTCCGAAATTCCGCTAGCCAGAAGCAGATTTGCGCACGCCACCCCAGCGGCCCCGGCGCCGGAGATCACCACCCGAAGCGAGGTCATGTCGCGGGCGAGCGACTTCGTCGCGCCCAGCATCGCCGCCAGCACCACGATCGCGGTGCCGTGCTGGTCGTCGTGCATGACGGGGCAGTCCAACGCCTTGACGACGCGCCGCTCGATTTCGAAGCAGCGCGGCGCGGCGATGTCCTCCAGGCTGACGGCGCCGAACGACGGGCGCAGCCGCACCAGGGTTTCGACGATCTCGTCGGGATCGTTGGTGTCCAGCACGATCGGGATCGAGTCCAGGCCGCCGAACGCCTTGAACAGCGCGCTCTTGCCCTCCATCACAGGCAGCGATGCGGCAGCGCCGATGTCACCGAGGCCCAGCACCGCGCTGCCGTCGCTGACCACCGCCACCAGGCGGTTCGCCCACGTGTACCGGGCAGCCAACGTGCGGTCGGCTGCGATCGCCCGGCTGACCTGCGCGACGCCCGGCGTGTAGGCGATCGACAGGGCCCGCTGGGTGTCCAGCGGATCCTTCACCTCCACGGAAAGCTTGCCGCCGACGTGGGCCTCAAAGATCTCGTCGTCGCCGATCACGATCGGCGAGTTGTTAGCTGGCGCGCCTTTCGCCGTTTGCGGAGCATCTCGGGACACTGCCTCAGGGTACTGAACCGGATCCCGGGTTCACGATTCGCGCCTGATGGCGGCGGTCGACCGGTCCATCGGCCCGGATTTCGACTGAGCAGAGCCTAGATCAGCCCGAGGTCGGTGACCGCCTTGCGCTCGTCGGC
>JBAPQQ010000514.1:0-2196 GCA_049280695.1 Mycobacterium sp. | reverse complement strand
GAGCCATCGCGGTGACGACGCGCTCGAGCGGGTGATGGACACCGGTGACCTGGAACGCGAAAAGGGCATCACGATCCTGGCCAAGAACACCGCGGTACACCGCGTGCACCCCGACGGCAGCGTCACGGTGATCAACGTCATCGACACACCCGGGCACGCGGACTTCGGCGGCGAGGTGGAGCGCGGCCTGTCGATGGTCGACGGGGTGCTGCTACTGGTCGACGCGTCGGAGGGGCCGTTGCCGCAGACCCGGTTCGTGCTGCGCAAGGCGCTCGCGGCGCACCTGCCGGTGATCCTCGTCGTCAACAAGACCGACCGTCCGGACGCCAGGATCGACGAGGTGGTGCACGCCAGCCACGACCTCCTGCTCGACGTGGCCTCCGACCTGGACGACGAGGCGCAGAAGGCCGCCGAGCACGCGCTCGGCCTGCCGACGCTGTACGCGTCGGGCCGGGCCGGGGTGGCCAGCACCGCTGCCCCTGCCGACGGAAAGAATCCCGCGGGCGACAACCTGGACCCGCTGTTCGACGTGCTGCTCGAGCACATCCCCCCGCCGTCCGGCGACCCCGACGCACCGCTGCAGGCGCTGGTGACCAACCTGGACGCGTCGGCGTTCCTCGGCCGGTTGGCGCTGGTACGGATCTACAACGGCCGGCTGCGTAAAGGCCAGACCGTCGCATGGCTGCGCGAAGACGGGGTTACGTCGGCGAAGATCACCGAGCTGCTCGCCACCGAGGGCATCGAGCGCAAGCCCACCGACGAGGCGCAGGCCGGCGACATCGTCGCGATCGCCGGCATTCCCGACATCATGATCGGCGACACACTGGCCGACCCGGCCGAGCCAAAACCATTGCCGCGCATCACAGTCGACGAGCCGGCGATCTCGGTGACGATCGGCACCAACACCTCACCCCTGGCCGGCAAGGTGGCCGGGCACAAGCTCACCGCGCGGATGGTGCGGGCGCGGCTGGACACCGAGCTCGTCGGCAACGTGTCGATCCGGGTGGTCGACATCGACCGCCCCGACGCCTGGGAGGTGCAGGGCCGCGGCGAGCTCGCGCTGGCCGTGCTCGTCGAGCAGATGCGCCGGGAAGGCTTCGAACTCACCGTCGGCAAGCCGCAGGTGGTCACCCGCACGATCGGCGGGCAGCTGCACGAACCGTTCGAGGCGCTGACCATCGACTGCCCGGAGGAGTTCGTCGGCGCCATCACCCAGCTGATGGCCGCGCGCAAGGGCCGCATGGTCGAGATGGCCAACCACGCCGCGGGCTGGGTGCGGATGGACTTCCTGGTGCCCAGCCGGGGGCTGATCGGGTTCCGCACCGACTTCCTCACCGAGACGCGGGGCACCGGGATCGCGAACGCGGTGTTCGAGGGCTACCACCCGTGGGCCGCCGAGATCAAGTCGCGTCACACCGGGTCGCTGGTGTCCGACCGGGCGGGCACGGTGACACCGTTCGCGCTGCTGCAACTCGCCGACCGCGGCACCTTCTTCGTCGAACCGGGACAGGACACCTACGAAGGCATGGTCGTCGGCGTCAACCCCCGCGCCGAGGACCTGGACGTCAACGTCACGCGGGAAAAGAAGCTGACGAACATGCGGTCGTCCACCGCGGACGTCATGGAGACGCTGGCCAAGCCCGTCGAACTCGACCTCGAGAAGGCGATGGAGTTCTGCGCGACCGACGAGTGCGTCGAGGTGACGCCGGAGATCGTCCGGGTACGCAAAGTCGAGTTGGACGCGACGACGCGGGCCCGCAGTCGGGCGCGCGCAAAGGCGGCCAACCGCGCTTAGCGGACCCTCGTCATTACCCTGTAGGGCGTGCCGAGAGCAGCCGAACGCGTCGCCGTCCTGGCCGCCGCGCTCACAATCGTCTCGGCCTGCACGGTCAGCCCGCCGCCCGCGCCGCAGAGCACGGACACGTCGCAGAATCCCGTGCCGCCGCCCGCGCGGGCGTACCAGATCATCATGGGCATCGACTCGATCGGAGCCGGTTTCAACCCGCACCTGCTGTCGGACCAGTCGCCGGTGAGCGCGGCCGTCGCATCGTTGGTTCTGCCCAGCGCGTTCCGGCCGGTGCCCGACCCGTCGACACCCACCGGGTCGCGCTGGGAGATGGATCCGACGCTGCTGGTCTCGGCCGAGGTAACCAGCGAAAACCCGTTCACGGTCACCTACAAGATCCGGCCCGAGGC
>JBAPQQ010000513.1:0-1890 GCA_049280695.1 Mycobacterium sp. | reverse complement strand
CGCGGAAGGCGTCCAGGCGCTGATCGAGCGATTCCAGCGGGTGGCGGTGGCCATGGCCGCCGATCCGGGGCGGCGGCTCTCGTCGATCGATCTGCTGGCTGAGGCTGAGCGCGCCGAGGTGCATGGGTGGGGTAATCGGGCGGTGTTGATCGAGCCGGCGAGCGCGCTGGTGTCGGTTCCGGTGTTGTTCGCCGCGCAGGTGGTCCGTGCCCCGGAGGCGGTGGCGTTGACTTGTGCTGGCCGCTGCATGACGTATCGGGAACTTGATGAGGCGGCTAACCGGTTGGCGCAGCTGCTGGCCGGCCAGGGTGCGGGCCCGGGTGAGTGTGTGGCGCTGCTGTTTTCCCGGTGCGCCGAGGCGATCGTGGCGATGTTGGCGGTGCTCAAGACCGGGGCGGCCTATGTGCCGATCGACCCGGCGCACCCGGCGGCCCGGATCGAGTTCATGCTGACGGATGCCGCGCCGATGGCGGCGATCACCAGCACGGGGCTGGCCGAGCGGCTGGACGGGTACGACCTGCTGGTCATCGATGTCGACGACCCTCGCATCGACAGCTACCCGTGCGCGGACTTGCCGGTGCCGGCCCCCGATGACATCGCCTACATGATCTACACGTCGGGCACCACCGGTGTGCCTAAAGGCGTGGCCATCACCCACTACAACGTCACGCAGCTGTTGGGGTCTTTGGATCCGGGTTTGGCGGCGCCGGGGCAGGTGTGGTCGCAGTGGCATTCTTATAGCTTCGACATCTCCGGCTGGGAGATCTTCGGTGCCCTTCTGCATGGTGGGCGGCTGGTGGTGGTGCCCGAGGCGGTGGCGAGTTCACCGGAAGACTTCCGAGCCTTGCTGGTCTCCGAACATGTCAGCGTGTTGTGTCAGACCCCGTCGGCGGTGGGGATGTTGTCGCCGGAGGGTTTGGATGCGGTGACCTTGCTGGTGGGCGGTGAGGCCTGCCCGGACGAGGTGGTGGATCGGTGGGCGCCGGGGCGGGTGATGATCAACGAGTACGGCCCGACCGAGACGACGATGTGGGTGGCCTTGAGTGCGCCGCTGATACCGGGTTCGGGTGTGGTGCCGATCGGCGCGCCGGTGCCGGGGGCGGCGTTCTTCGTGCTGAATGGATGGCTGCAGCCGGTGCCGGCCGGTGTGGTCGGTGAGTTGTATGTTGCGGGTCCCCAACTGGCGTGTGGATATGTGCGCCGGGCCGGGTTGACCGCATCGCGGTTTGTGGCGTGCCCGTTCGCCGGTGTCGGGGAGCGAATGTATCGCACCGGGGATCTGGTGTATTGGGGCGCTGACGGGCAGCTGCGCTATCTGGGCCGCGCTGATGAGCAGGTCAAGATCCGCGGGCATCGCATCGAGCTCGGCGAGGTCCAGGCCGCGCTGACTGGGTGCGATGGGGTCCAGCAGGCGGTGGTGATCGCCCGCGAGGACCGCCCCGGCGACAAGCGGCTGGTGGGCTATGTGACCGGGACCGCCGACCCGGCCGAGATCCGTGCTGCGCTGGGTGAGCGGTTGCCGGGCTACATGGTGCCCGCGGCGGTGGTGGTGATCGAGGCGCTGCCGCTCACGGTCAACGGCAAGCTCGACAAACGGGCGCTGCCGACACCGGACTACGCCGATGTCGATCGGTATCGCGCTCCGGGTACCCTCACCGAGGAGATCTTGGCCGGCATTTTCGCCCAGGTGCTGGGGGTGGAGCGGGTCGGGGTCGATGACTCGTTTTTTGAGTTGGGTGGGGACTCGCTGCTGGCGATGCGGGTGATCGCCGCGGTCAACACCGGCCTGGATGCCGGCCTTTCGGTGCGCAGCTTGTTCGAGGCGCCCACGGTGGCCGAGTTGGTGCCGCGGATCGGTGCCGATGAGGGTCGGCTGGCGCCGTTGGTGCC
>JBAPQQ010000512.1:0-13950 GCA_049280695.1 Mycobacterium sp. | reverse complement strand
CCTCCGAATAGGCCCGGCGCCCCGCATAATCCATCGAATAGAACCAGTGCATCTTGTCAATCGTGGCTTGCTGGATCTGCGGCGAGTGGTTGTTGTAGTCGATCATGTACCGCTCGAAGTAGAACGGTTCGACATCGCGGGCGGCAGCCATGATCTGCTCAGCCGTACATGTGGTCTTGAGCATGCGGTTGGGGATCGGATAGTCGTCGGTGGCGTCGGCAGAGGCGACGGCGGGCCCAGAGATTCCCGCCATCGTGATCGCGCCCAGGGCGGCGATTGCCATGCTTGCTGTACGAAACATTCAAGACTCCTTGCTATTGCGTCTCGGCGCCGAACGGTGCCTGCGATCCCGGGTCGGAAGCCTCGTTCGGCATTGCCGCGGCCTGCAGGAACGGAAGGTTGTCAGGGCAGTAGAACTGAATCGCAGCGCCGAGGAACTGCCACGCCTGCTCGGTGGTGGTGCCCCTCTGCAGGTTCCGGTGCACGAAGAACGCCGACGCGTTGGGGTCCTGGTCCAGGTGGTTCCAGATCCGCTTGCAGGTGATCTTCCCGATCCAGGCGTTGTAGTCCTTCTGTCCGTAGATGCCGTAAGTATGCAGCACGTTGTGGAAGTCGGTGTCTGGATCGGCATGCGCCGGTACTGCCAATGTGATGGCCATCGTGACGGCCAGGATCGCCCCCCTAGCTAACTTCATTAGCGCATCGTATCTCTTCGGTGATGTCTGTGCGCAAGAACCGGCAGCACCGCCGTGGCCTGTTCGACGGCTAGGTGCGAACGATTCAGTTAAATGGACTAATCTGTCAGTCAGCTGTAGTACTTGGGGCGAAGGAATGGGTGCGGATGACGCAGACACGCAACGACACCTGGTCCTCCGTGAGCCAGGGTGGCCCCGTACGCGGTGACGCGAGCGAGCCGACGCCGCCTCCGGCACCCTCAGGGCCTCCCCGGCGAAGCGCGCCGCGTAAGAAAGGGGGCGTGGGGGGCGCCTTCAAGCGGGTGTGGATTCTGCTGGTGATCCTGCTCGTGGTGGCGCTTGCGGTGTTCGGCGTCGACCGCCTCCGACAGGTGTTCGGCAAGACCGAGACCACCCGACCGGGCGCCGGCCTGGCCAACGACCCCGAGCCGTTCAATCCCAAGACCGTGAAGTACGAGATTTTCGGAGAGCCGGGAGCGGTGGCGACCATCAACTACCTCGACCTCGACGCGCAGCCGCAGGAGGTGCTGGACGTGCCGCTGCCCTGGTCGATCACGCTGACCACTACGGCTCCCGCCGCGAGCGCCAACATCGTGGCGCAGGGCAACGGCGACGTGATCAGCTGCCGCATCACGGTCAACGGTGAGGTCAAGGACGAACAGAAGACGGTGGGCTTGAACGCTCAGACGTTCTGCCTGGTGAAGTCCGCATGACGAATACCCACGTGGGCGCACACCCGATGATCCCGCGATTCATCCGGTTGTTCTCCGTGCCCATCCTGCTGGGGTGGATCGCGCTCGTCGTGATGGTGAACCTGATCGCGCCTCAGCTGGAGAAGGTGGGCGAAGCGCACGCGGTGTCGCTGGCTCCCGAGGATGCACCCTCGATGCAGGCGATGAAGCGCGTGGGCAAGGACTTCCAGGAGTTCGATTCCAACAGCTCGGTGATGATCGTGCTGGAAGGCGACAAACCCCTCGCCGAAGACGCGCACCACTTCTACGACGGGCTGATCGACAAGCTCGAAGCCGACGAGAAGCATGTCGAGCACGTCCAGGACTTCTGGGGGGACCCGCTGACCGCCGCGGGTTCGCAGAGCGCCGACGGGAAAGCCGCCTACGTTCAGCTGTACCTGGCCGGCAATCAGGGCGAGGCCCTGGCGAACGAGTCGGTCCAATCGGTCCGCGACATCGTCGCGAGCGCTACGCCACCGCCCGGCGTCAAGGTGTTCGTCACCGGTCCTACCGCGCTCTCGAGTGACCAGCACCACGCCGGCGACAAGAGCCTCAAGCTGATCACAGGTCTCACCATCGTGGTGATCTTCGTGATGCTGTTGTTCGTCTACCGCTCCATCGTCACCGTGCTGCTCGTCTTGGCGATGATGTTCATCGAGCTGGCAGCTGCCCGCGGGATCGTCGCGACGCTCGGTTACTACGACCTGATCGGCCTTTCGACGTTCGCGGTCAACCTGCTGACCACACTGGCCATCGCGGCGGGAACGGACTACGCGATCTTCCTTGTCGGCCGCTACCACGAGGCGCGGCAGAACGGCGAAGACCGCGAAACCGCCTTCTACACCATGTATCACGGCACCGCCCACGTCATTCTCGGTTCCGGGTTGACCATTGCCGGTGCCACGTTCTGCCTGCACTTCACCCGCCTGCCGTACTTCCAGACCCTGGGTATTCCACTGGCAATCGGCATGCTCGTCGCAGTCTTCGCCGCGCTGACGATGGCTCCCGCCCTGCTGACCGTGGCCAGCCATTTCGGCTTGTTCGATCCCAAGAGGACGATGAAGACACGGGGCTGGCGCCGGGTCGGGACCGCCGTTGTGCGTTGGCCCGGGCCCGTTCTCGTCGCGTCGATGCTTCTTGCCCTGGTGGGCCTTGTTGCGCTACCCGGGTACGTGCCCAGCTACAACGACCGCGAATTTCTTCCTGCCGACATCCCGGCCAACCAGGGATATCAAGCCGCCGACCGGCATTTCCCGCAGGCACGCATGAATCCCGAACTGCTGCTTGTGGAAACGAACCATGACGTCCGCAACCCCGCCGACATGCTCGTGATCGACCGAATTGCCAAGAACATCTTCCACCTTCCCGGCATCGGCCGTGTACAAAGCATTACCAGGCCGCTGGGCACTCCGATCGAGCACACCTCGATTCCGTTCTTGATCAGCATGAACGGCACCACGCAGACGATGAATCAGACGTATCTGAAGAATCGCATGGCGGACATGCTGGTCCAGGCCGACGAGATGGGCAAGACCATCGACAACATGAATCACATGTACGCGATGATGGGAGAGCTCAACGAGATCACCCACAGCATGGTCGGCAAGACCGACAAGACCGTGGAAGACACCAACGAATTGCGGGACCACATCGCGGATTTCGACGACTTCTTCCGGCCGATCCGCAACTACTTCTACTGGGAATCGCACTGCTTCAACATCCCGGCCTGCTGGGCATTGCGGTCGATCTTCGACACGCTCGACGGCATCGACCTGCTCAGTGACGACATCGCTTCTCTGACAGTCGATCTGCACAAGCTCGACGAGCTGATGCCACAGTTGCGGGCGCTGATGCCGCCGATGATCGCCACCATGCAGACCATGCGCAACATGATGCTGACGATGTATCAGACGCAGAACGGTATGCAGAACCAGATGGACGCGATGCAGGAGAACGCCACCGCGATGGGCCAAGCGTTCGACGCCTCCAAGAACGACGACTCGTTCTATCTGCCGCCGGAAGTGTTCGACAACCCCGATTTCAAGCGCGGGCTGAAGATGTTCGTGTCGCCGGACGGAAAAGCGGTGCGCTTCATCATTTCCCACGAAGGCGATCCGGCGTCCGTTGAGGGCATCAAGCACATCGACATGATCAAGAACGCGGCGTTCGAGGCCATCAAGGGCACCCCGTTGGAGGGCTCCAAGGTCTACCTCGGCGGCACCGCATCGACATACCGAGACATGCAGCACGGCTCGAATTATGACCTGTTGATCGCCGGATTGGCTTCGCTCTGCCTGATTTTCATCATCATGCTGGTGCTCACCCGAAGCGTGGTCGCCGCCGCCGTCATCGTGGGAACGGTGCTTCTCTCCCTGGGCACTTCCTTCGGGCTTTCGGTGCTGATCTGGCAGTACCTCCTGGGCTTGCACCTGCACTGGATGATCATCGCGATGTCGGTGATCATCCTGCTGGCCGTGGGGTCCGACTACAACCTGCTGTTGGTATCGCGGTTCAAGGAGGAGATACACGCCGGAATCAAGACCGGGATCATCCGGTCCATGGCCGGCACGGGCGCGGTGGTGACGTCTGCCGGGCTGGTGTTCGCCTTCACCATGATGTCGATGATGGTCAGCGATTTGCGTGTCGTCGGCCAGGTGGGTTCGACGATCGGTATTGGCCTGCTGTTCGACACGCTGATCATCCGGTCGTTCATGACACCGTCGATCGCCACCCTGCTCGGCCGCTGGTTCTGGTGGCCGCAGCGGGTGCGGGAACGTCCGGTGCCGAGCAAGTGGCCGTCGCCGACGACCCAGGAACCGGAACTTCCGCTGACCTACGAAAGCTCGTCGCGCTAGCCCAACGCCGTTCGCATCAGCATCACGCTGTAGTTCGACCACAGCGACAACGTGAAGTACAGGTCTCGCCCCGTCGACCACGGGTGGACGTACGGCGCGTAGATGCCACCCGGGACATCGGTCGACGACACGATCTTCGTCGACAGGCTCCACGGCCCCTCCGGCTTGTCCGCGGTGCGCATGACGACGTTGCTGAAACTGTCGGTGTAGAGCATGACGAACTTCTTGAGGTAGTCATTCCACGCAACGGACATCTCGCTGCCGGGCGCCCACACCACCTGGATCGCCAGGAAAGGCATGTTGCGAAGCCACCCGAACGGCGTGAAGTACTCGTAGGCGGCCAAGTCGGCGACCGAGTTCTCCGGTACCCGGGACAGGAACGGCGCGCCGCCCCGGCCGGGGGTCGTCCCGTACGCGTAGACGTATCCGTTGGCCCGCAGGTACGCCCCCATCTGAAAGTTCTGATATCCCCAGACGAACGCGACGCCAGGCACCGAGTTGAACCACGCCGGGCGGATGCCCGACGTGGGGACGGTCCAGTTCTCGCCGTTGTCATTGGAGACGGCGACGGCTGAGAAGTTCGTCGACCACTGCCCGGGGGCGCCCCACTTGCTGACTGACATGAAATTGACGTATTGCGTTGTGCCGACCGAGATTCCGGCGGTCGGAATGATCGTCACCTCGGTGGCGGCCAGGTTCAGGCTGGCGACCACCTGGCGGGAGAAGTCCGGTCGTGGGCGGTCACGCGCGACGGGCGAACCGGCGTAGACGTCGTCGAATCGCGGGTCCAAAATGGCCATCCCGCCGGCCAAGTCGCGATCCGAGCTACGGAACAGGGTGTTCTTCCGCCACTCCTGGTCGGTGACGCTGCAGTCGCCGAACGTGTCGCCGAACGCGATGAGCACCTGGTTGCCGGCCCCGGTCTGGCCGTTGTCCCACATGATCCCGAGGTCTGCACCGGAGATGTGGAACCTGCTGTAAGAGTAGGTGTTTGGGCCGGTGATCCAGTCGACCCTCGATCCTGTCGATGCCTTCGGCGCCGGACCCGGCAAGACGTTGGGTGCAATGCCGGTGTCGGTCGTCTTGGCCGGGTCGGCGTTGGGGCTTGTCTTGCCTTGCAGAATCGACGGCATACGGCCGATCGGCAGGTGCAGCACAGGCAGCTTGGGCAGGCTCGGCATGGTGAAACCCGGGGTCGTCGAGGAAGGCGCCTGACCGGACGTCGAAACAGAGCACGGATCAGCCGCCGCGGGAGCAGCCACCGTCACCGGGACGACGGCGGAGATTGCGGCCGCGCAGGCCACCGTGGTTGCCACAAATCGGGTGAATGGCGGCATTTTGCACTGGCGCACTTGAGTGACGATAGTGACTGAAGGGGCCGAAGTGTTTTCTGGGGCAGTTGATCGGTATGGCTCCGCGACGGTGTCGCAACCTAACCGTTAGCGTTGCAAGGCCCCGCGCTACGCCACGTGGGCCAACAGCATCTCCCGGCGCTCGTCGCCGGCGAGTGGATCACCGCGGCGATGGGGTCGGACTGGTCGTAGAGGCTCTCGCCCCCAGAGTTTTTACTCGGCGTTCTCGTCGGTGCCGCGGACCAGCTTGAAGAAGAACTCGTCGCACGTTTTCGTACGCGGGAGTTCGGGCCACATGAGCGATTTCGACAGCGCGGGGCCGGTGCACACCCACCAGCGCAGGTTCGAAAGGTTCGAACGGCGGCTCGATCTCGGCCCAGTCGTCGGTGTGAACTCGTTGCCGGCGTTGCTGCCTCGCCATACCGAAGACGTAGAACTGCACGGCCTTCGACGTGTCGAGGACGGTCTCGATGAAGTCGGTCAGCATGGAAACCTGAACTTCCCTGCCGGCCTGCTGCGCGCTGAGGTCCGCCGCGTATCAGGTGCCTCGCCGACCGATCTCCACCACGATCAAGCCACCGATCAGGGCCAGCACCGCGAGCGTAACGGTGAGGATCAGACTGTCTTCAACCATGCCCACTCGGCGGCTATTCGATGATTCGGGTCAGATACGGCGTCATGGTGGTCGTGCGCACCGGTGAGACCGTCACGACGGGCTCGGTGGCCTCCAGCATCTGTCCGTTTCCGAGGAACATCGCGACGCTCTGGGTGCCGGCAGGGCCGAAGAAGATCAAGTCGCCGGGCCCCGCCTGTGCCGGCAGGATCTTTCGGCCGACCTTGTACTGCTCGCCCGAAGAACGGGGCAGCTTGAGTCCGACGCCGGCGAAGGCGTACTGGATCAGGCCCGATGCGTCGAACCCTACGATGTTGACCAGTGGGTCCGTGCCTCGGCTCGGGCCGAGCGCGTTGCCACCCCCGTACACGAAAGGCACACCACGCTGCGAAAGTGCACGCTTGATCACGAATTCGACGGCCTGCTGGTTCGTCACAGTGGGCCCGGTGTCGGCGCTCGCCAGACCGGGCGTCGCCACCAACAGGCAGAGACCGATCACGACGGCGTACACGCGTTTCATTGATTTTCACTTTCCTTGTCTTGGGCTTCCAGCACGATCCTGCCAGTAGATTTGCCACGCGCATGCCCTGCGGCAGAAGAGTTTTCGTACCGTGACCAGGTGGTGACCGGAAATCGCCGGACGGGTGTGGCCAATTCGTGACGGTGCTGTGGCCAACGGAAACTGCGGCCGCGCCAACGAGGCGGGTATCCATCGTGGCGTCGAAATGCCCGATCGCGCTTTCGTGCCAACTGAACTCGGCTACTTACGGCGGTCAACCGTCCGACAGACTCCGTTGGCGCAGGGCGAACAACTCGGCCCAGGAGACGATCTCGGGATGCGCATTTACCAGCGGGCGCCGTTGCGTTCGGTCATCCCGCCCCAGGCGGCCTGGTCACCGGCTCGGTTTGTGCCGAGGCGGGCGGACCAGTTGAGGTGAACTGTGTCGCCGTGGCGACCGGCGCCACGCTGGTGCCGCCGCCCATTGCTGTGCCCTGTTTCGTTCGTGTCGCGGCCGGAGTGCCGTGATGGGATGAATCGTGTAGCCGTAGTGGTTGGTGCCACCCTGTCGCCGTTCGCCATTACTGTCGCCGCGTCCGGCACTGTCGCCGGATAGCGAGGTGGTGTCCGGAACCAATGGCTGCGAGTGCGAATCTGCTTTCGCCTCGCTCATACCTTCTCGTGTTGCCCCTACCTCATCGTCGCCTTTGCCCCCAGTATGCTGGGCTTTCTATGCGGGAGAAAGCCGTTATTTGTTTCGCTGTGCTGCTGATCCCGACGGCTTTGGCCTGTAGCAGCCACGGCATCACGAACCCACAACAAACAAACCCGTCGACCACCACCACAACTACTGTTGCGGCGCCGCCGTCAGCTGTCATCGGCCAAGAGATCCACAACGAGGGGTTCTCCTACACAGTCACGAATGTGACAACGGCGGACACGTTCGCCAGCCATTCCCCGGGAGGCGTGTGGAAAGTCGTTGCATTCACGGTCAAGAACATCACGATGGGACCGCAGGAGTGGCGGGGCGAAACGCAGGTGCTTCAGGACGGTCAGGGACGCAGCTTCAAACCGGATTGGGCGATTTTCGACCCAATTAGCTTCAACAACTCATCCGAAATCAATCCCGGCAACCAGTTGAGCGTCCGAATGGCATTTGACGTACCAGCCGATATGCAGCCTGCAACGATGGAATTCAGCGACTCATACGGCAGCCTGACGGTCGATTTAACGCGGTGACGCCAACCGCAACGCCGGCCCGTCACCTCTGTGAGCAGGCGGTTGGATAGCAGCCGATGCCCCGCAGCGGGCCGTGTCGGGCGATGCCACGTGTGCCGGTCTTTTCGACGAGGATCTTGACGCTGGACCAGGGAATTGAACGCCGCTAGCTATTGGGGATCACTCGCCTCACTGATGTCAACGGCCGAAAATTGACGTTCCGTTCTCATCCTTAGGTGTCGATCTCGGGGCTCTTCTCATCGCACGCGACCACCTGAACACGGATCGCGTCTCTCACCGGTTTGCGTTCCGCGATCTACGTGGTTGACCGACGCGACGCTACGCGGAGTCGTCGACCGCGTTCGCCGTGCCGTCAGCTGACGGTCGGGTCCGAGTAGTCGGCAGAACAAGACACGAGGAAAGGTCAGCGCTGTGGTGCACAGTGTGAGTGGCGGCGACCAGTCGCCGCCCAGTGATCAGCGGTTCACCAGTGCCGAGATTGCGGTCGAATCGCGGATGGGCGCCGCCGGCGACGAGCAGCCGAATTCTCGACCCTGCCCGGAAGCGGTGCGCCACGGCCTCGAGGTCGATCTGGACGGTACCCGGTTCGGGCGTCGCGATGAGGCGCCGGTATCCGTCGCCGACGTTGCGCGACCGCCCGCGCGAGTCGAGCTCGCTGATCCGCACGGCCACGTCGACGTGCGGGATGTTCGCGGCGTGCGACAGCTCGACGACCGGGCGGCCGATAACGTATAGATCCGACGACAGTGGCTCTGACGTGAAGCTCAGCACATCGTCGCGTCGAGCCAATGCGCTGTCCTCGCGATATCCGCCGTTGGCTGCGAACGCCAGCGGTCCGCCAAGGACAGGAGTCGGATTGGCGGGGTCGTAGATGAAGAACGACGAGCCGCGGCTGTCACCCGGCCGATCCACCAGCGCCGCCCCCGCCGCCAGGTACAGCACTCGCGGAGACGAGACTGGCGGCCAATCGGGCAGCTCCACCCAGTCGTCGCCGTTGATGTACACGCGCACCCGACTGCGGGCCGGTCCTGGGTGATTATCGGTCAGATGCTGGTCGAGCCATTCGAGTGATTCGCGGGCCACCCGCCCCGCGCCCGTCGTCGACAACTGGACATGTGTCCACGGCCCCACGGTTAACGCAACGTCGACGCCGCGGTCGCGCAGCATCTGATATTGCTCAAGTGTCTGGCTGAGAAAGCCGTCCTGCCAGCCGCCGATCAGTAGCACCGGCGCCGTCAGCCGGGTAAGGGCGGTGCCGAAACGGTACGGCTCCCAGAATGGGGTGTCGGGTTCGCGGTGCTCGATCCAGGATTCGAACCACGCCGCGGAACCGCCCAATAACGCGCCAGACGACTCACCCAGCGGCAGACCAGACATCGCCCGCACAAGCCGTCGATGCGCGCCGGCGCCCCTGATCATCTCGCGTAGCCGGCCGGCTTCCCGGGGAGACACAGCATGAGACCAGCCGAGGACGTCGGCCAAGGTGAACGCCCCCGTACCCCACATCGAGGAGCACACGTCGTGCGGCGCAGCGGTGACGACGGCTGCCGCCAATTCCGGCGGAGGGTCGGTCAGCAGCGCCCATTGGGCGACTCCGACATAGGACGGGCCGATCGTCGCTAACCGCCCAGTGAACCACGGCTGGAGGCGTAGCCACTTGACAGTGTCGGCGCCGTCAGACGCTTCGTTGAGAAACGGCTGGAATACGCCACCCGAGCCAAAGGTGCCGCGCACACTTTGCAGCACGACGTGGTACCCGCGGGCGGCATACAGCCAGCCGTATAACACTGAGAACGGAACGCCTCTGCCGTAGGGCCCGCGGACCAGGATCGTGCCGGCGATGTTCGCGGTGTCCGTCGGCGCGTAGTGATCGGCAACCAAATCGACGCCGTCCCGCATAGGAACCCGCAGGCCACGCTCAACGGTGTACTCGGTGGTGGGGGCAGGCAGTCCGAACAGCCGGCCAAGCGCCCGATGACCGGACTGCCGCGCCGTGCGCCGAAGCCGCGATTTGGAGGGCCGCTCAGGGGGGGTGATCACGGGAAATCGTCAGAATCAGGTTGACAACCATCCAGCCGCCGACGCGGAAACCGGGCAATAGGATTAAGCGCAGTGTCGAGAAGCTTCATGTCAGCGGGACGTTAGCATCGAAAGCCGCACCTGTCAGACATTCTGCCTTCTGAATTGCTCGACCTAAGCGAACAATGGTGCAGCAATATCTGCGACCCGTCGATTTCGGTGCCGCTGTCGTTCTGATCCGAAACTGAGCAGGCGTGAACCGCCCCGGAGACCCCTAATTCCCGTACCACGGCGTAGTCGTCGACGGTGGCGACGATTCGGTCGTCGGCGTCTTTGTCGCGGCTCATATGGAGTAGAACTGAGTGCGCCCGAATCAGAGAGCAGTAAGCGAGATCGCGGCGGAACCGCACAACGACGGGTGAAATCCATTGCGAGTTCCCGTGCCTACTGGATTGTCACTCGGTGCTCAGCATCAGCGAGCGTGCGTTGTGGAACTTAACTCGGGGACACAGCTCTTGAGTCCGAGCACTCATGCACGCTTTCGCGGGCATGAGTGGAGCGTGCGTCAAGGACGGTGAAAAGTGCTTCAATGCTTGCGACGGGACCACATGGTCGATGCCAGTTGATACAGCTGCCGGCCGGTCGATGGCGGGCTGAACAGCCGCTCGTCCGCCGGGCGGTCCATGGCCTGGACGGCGAAGTCGCGCACCAGCAGCGCCCAGGCTTTCGGGCTGCGCATCCGCATCATCACTTGCAGGTCGTAGCGCGGTGTGAGCAGTTCTCCGTGCCAGCATGCTAGCGAGATAGAGCTCGGGGACGAGGCGAAATAGTGCCACCAGGCGCGCGGGAGAAACAGTACGTCGCCCGGCTCGAGCGTGGCCTGCATCAGCTTGGCGCGCGCGAAGCGCGGGTGCGCCTTGAGGTCGGGATGCTCTGGCGCGACCTGGCTCTTGCTATGTGAATCCGGGAAGAGGTGCAGATTGAAGGCTTCCTCGGGCGCAGCGAGAATCGCGAGCTTGGTACCGTGCACCTGCGCGAACAGGTTGTCGACATTGTCGTAGTGCATGCCGGAACGCGTGCTCGCGCCCATCCAGAGGACCACCTCCTTGATATCGAGCGATGCGAGCGATGCGAAATCGAAATCGCGCTCGAGACCCGGCAGGATGCGGATCGGGGCCTGGCCGATGTAGCAGCGGTCTCCGGTGCCCATGAGCTTGACGAACTCATGCACCGTCATGGGCTTGCAGAAGCCCTCGGCTCGATGGTTGTAGGGCACTTCCGTATCGGGCAGTCCGACGCTGGGCGTGACCTGAATGTCGCCGACGACCTCGGCCAGATAGGCCGGAGACCAGCGGTTGACCGCGGCCCATTCGGCGGCTGCGCCCTCCAGGAGAAGCGGAACCTGCGAGCGGCGATGCAATTCCAGCGCGGCAGGAATGTCGGTGCCGCTCGCGCGCGGAATGTCGGCCCGTGTCGGGCCTTTGATCCGTTGGACCAGTTGCTGCATTCTTGCCCCCGGCGATGAAGTCGGCTCGACGCTACTGCGATGCTGAACACTAACGTATTTCCGTCTGACTGGAAGGCCCGTCCGGATGATGCAATCCAAAATCTAGAGCAGGCGTCTGTATCATCCACCTGGCCTCCACACCATCAGGGTTGAATCCGCCGTGGTCGGCCTACATGCCACCACGCGAGTGGCCAACACCGTTCGAGGATGGCCCGCTTCTGCATAATCGACAGCCTGGCCCTCTTCTTGCGAATACCTTTGTACGCCCACGGTTCCAATGGCCACAGCCAGCCCACCTTTGCCAGTGTCGCGGCTATCTGGGCCATCCGGTCATCAATGGCCTTATTCAACGCCCAATCTGATGCGAGCTTGTCCTTGCGTTCACTCAACTGGACATGCTCGCGCGCAACGCTTCCACATCAGCGGTGTCCTTGCGTCGCAACAGTTTCTTGATGGTGCCCGTGCGCAACTACCGCTTGAATGAGTGATTCCGCTAACCATGCGTCCCCAGCTCCGCGTGCCGGGTGACGTGCGGGAGCGCCGACGTTCCGGGCTTATATGTTTCCCTTGGCGATCTTCTTGTGCAGCCGCTCATTTGACTTGAGCAGTTCCTGCTCATTGAAGATGTGTAATGTGTCGCGGCCCAGCCGGTCCAGCTTCTTCACCACCGCAATGTCGCCTTCGGGCGTACTCCATCAGCATGGCCAGGCCGGGACGTCGTCGCGTGCACCAGACATGACGGCGGAGAAGGTCTTCGTCATTCCCGCCGCTTAGATCGCTGCGTTCCGCTGATCAAGGGTCTGCGATACGGTGCTTACCATCGTGTAGCCAATGCGCACGCCGTCACGGGAGCCGTATGTATGGGATGACGAATCAGGCTGTCTAACAATTCATTCAACGCTCAAATCGAGACATCCATCTCTGAGACGAAGAAGTGAGACACTGCGACGTCGAGAAATAGCGGCGTGGAAAGTCTTCATCAGCCGCCTCGTAAGTACTTGATCGGTACAGGTCGGCGATGAATCGCTCAGGTCGGGTCGAGCAGGTGTGCGAGTACGTGTGAGGTCGTCTGGCCGTCAGGCACCTCAGCCAAGGTCTTGGACAGACCGCGAACGATGGTGGCCACTTTTCGCCGTTCATTTGGGATCGCCAACTGGTCGAGCAGCGTGGCAGGAAGCTCCCCGACCCAATTGGCGATCCCCGGCCTCTCGGATCCGCAAGGGGCGGCAAGTCGACACCGCAGGAAACATGTACGTCGTCGGATATGACGCAGTGCTGAAAGTCCCGCCGGGGTAACGGTATACGGTGAGGACCCGTTCGACGAATCGTTCGCATGCCGCCTTTGCCGCCGCGCTACCCGTCACTGAGATCGACGCCTCCGCCGGCCTGCTACACCGTGCAACGCGCCGCCTCCGCCACCTTGGCGAGCTGTCTCAATCGAATCGCACACCGGCCTAACTGAATACACCGTAGCCGCATCATCATCTCGACGGAGCCCGCAGGAGCATCGGGATCATTGAAGGCTTGCGCGGCACCATCGCGCACCGCGTCGAAAATCGACGCCACCACCGGCATCGCGCTGCGACCCGCCGCGCGCATCTACCGTCACTTCGCTCGGACGTTGAACCGTCTCAGGTTTGCCGGCACGCGGTTCGGTCATCCCCTCGCCTGACCAACCACCGATGCCGACACCACCACAGCAGCCTGATCGGGCCTTGTGGAGAGCCCGGTGCATTGATAAGGTGCACGCCGGGTTCGGGAAGCGGCCCGGGAACACGGAACAACCCCAACGGTTGTCACCGCGCCCAGGCCGACTTTCACCGACCGCCCCGGAACGAAATGATCACCTTCATCGACAGCCATCGCGGTCAGTTCGAGGTCGAGCTCATCTGTCGTGTGCTGCGGGCAGCTGTCCCGGGTTTCACCCACACCGATCTCGGCGGCACCATGAGCCACCGGCCGGCCAGTCTCAATTACCCGGCGGGCAGCCTGCTGCCGAAACTCCGCGGTGTACTTGTGAGGCTTGCCCGACATACGGACATCCTTCCCGCGGGACCAGCAATCCCACCAGTCAGGGGGTAAGTCCCCTGGGGTGGTGGGTTCATGCCCAGCGAAGTGCTGCAATTGCTATGGTCGCGACCATGAAAGGCTTGGTCATGGGAAAGCTTACGCGGAACCTTCGCTGACCTTGCGGTGTTGGCGATAGATCATTAGGTCCAGTTTGGCGCCGCGCCCGCCTCGCTCGGCCGGCTCTCATCAGAGCAGAGTTTCACGCTTGTGAGGTGACTAGAACGGCGACACAACTCCAACCAATCTATCTGCTGGCGGATAGTCAGCTGTTGTTCTGGAAGTGGCGTGATCGCCTCCTCCTCGACGCCGCGCTCGATGGATTGGCGCACGGCATGCCGCTCAGCGCCGCTTACATCGGCGCCTCCAATGG
>JBAPQQ010000511.1:0-1600 GCA_049280695.1 Mycobacterium sp. | reverse complement strand
GGCCCTCAGGCGTTCGTGGACGCGGAGTCACCGTCATTCGCCTGCCGTCGTATTCGACCTCTTCTCCGGCCAGCAGTCGACGCAACAGGGGCAGCTTCTCGTCGGCAAGGCGGCCGCGATCGGACATGGGCAGTCCGAAGTGGTCGAATTCCTCAGCGCGGTAGCCGATCCCGAAGACATAGGCGGCCCTGCCCGCACTGATGTGGTCAAGCACGGAGATGTCCTCCGCCAAGCGGGCCACGTCGTAGAATGGGAGCAGAATCGTCAGGTTCAGCATGAGCTGTTGGGTGCGTGCGGCAATCGCCGCGCCGAGTAGGAGCGGCGACGGCAGATAACCGTCGTCGGCGCAGTGGTGTTCGCACAGGACTACGGCGACGCAGCCACGGGTCTCGGCCCACTCCGACATCTCACTCGCGGCGGCATACAGGTCGGATGTATCGGTCCCCGGTGATTGCGAGCGCATGTCGAATCGAAGTGTGAACATCGTGCTGTCTAACTCCCCTGCCGCACGTCGGTACCCATGACGTCGGCACTGACCTGCATGATCAGCCGAACCACCTCGTTGCGTGACATGGACTTGAAGAGTTCGAGACCCATGCGGGTGTCATCGCCCGTGGCGATCGTCGGTCCGTCGCCGAGATTGGCGAACGCTTCGTCCACCACACTCGCGGCGGTGACCGCGCCCTCGGGGACCTCATCAAGAGATGCGAGGCGCCCGCGCTCGAACTCCAACTTCCGCAACGCCGGGGTGTCGGTCATTCCCAGGACCAGGCCGAGCACGTCCACACCCTTGTCCTGCAACTCCACCCACAAGCCTTCGGTGAACACCATGTCGAACGCTTTGGTGCCGCCGTAGGTGACCATGTTCCGACCACCGGCCAGAGCCGCACCCGACGTGAAGTTCACGATCCCGCCCCTCCCCCGCTCGACCATGAGGCCGGCGAAGTGGTGACACAGCCGCATCAATACCAGGCAATTGCGGTGCAGCAAGGCCTCCGCTGCCGATACCGGGTTGGCAAGGAAAGGTTGGTAATTCGGGTCGCCGCCTGCGCAGTAAACCAGCATGCCGACCTCGATGTCGGCCGTCGCGTCGATGATTCTCTGCGATGCATCGGTCTCGGTCAGGTCGACGGACAGCGTCCGCGTCTCAGCATCGGTGCGATCGCGAATGCCCTGTGCCACCTCGTCGAGCACGTGTTGGCGGCGAGCGACGAGCACGACATTTACACCTTCACGAGCGAGTCGCTCGGCGAATAGCGACCCGACGCCGTCAGATGCACCGACGACAATCGCCCACGGCCCGTACTTGGTCACGAAGTCTGCGGTCACTGATCTGACACGGCAACCAGTCGAACCGAGGTGTATGTGCGGCGTGCGATTCGCCAGCCGTCACCGGTGCGCACGACGTGATCGTCGTAGTAGCCGACGGGGTTGGCGCCTCCGCCCTCGAACAGGATCAGGGCGTCGACGTAGGTTCGGACTGTCGCTGTCTCTCCGGCGATATCCATGGCCTGGTTGGTCATTCGGTGCATGGTGTTCTTTGCTCCAGCGTGGACTGCCTCCATGAACGTCGCCACCTCCGCGCCGCCGGTCCACTGAC
>JBAPQQ010000510.1:0-4555 GCA_049280695.1 Mycobacterium sp. | reverse complement strand
GAGTTGTAGGGGTGCGGGTCGGACAGTCCCGAGCCCGGCCGCTCCACGAGAACCACGCGCAGGCCGAGCTTTTCGGCGGCCCGCCGGCCCAGCAGCGGGAACTGGCGCCGGCCGCCCGGCGTGCCGTGAAACCACAGAACCACGTCGCCCGACGGGTCACCGAACTCGGCGAAACCCAGCCGGCGACCGTGGACCAGATGGAAACGCCCTTCGGCGCGCGGCTTCTCGGTGCGCGGCACTCCGATGGGGTGACGCCAGAGGTCGTTGATTCTCATCGGCCCCGCGATTCTAGGCCGCTTCACATGACGCACGTCACTTTTCGTGACGGCGAGCCCGGGGAATTCGGGAGGAGAGGACAGCACGGCAAAGAGAGGAGAGCACCCATGGCCAACTACGTCAGCGGGCCGGTTCTGTTCGTCAAGGGCATCGTCGAAGATGCTCTGGGCAAGGCGAAGGAACTTCTCGGCACGGTTCTGGGACGCAGCGACATCAGCAGGGAAGGACAGGCCCAGCAGGACAAGGCCGACGCGCAACGTAACGCCGGCAAGAAGGAATCCGAGGCGAACTCGGCTCGCGCCGCAGCGAAGGCAGCCGAACAGCGGCAACGCGCGCGCCAGTAGCGCCGACCGGTCGTGCACGAGCGCCCCGCCGACGAACTCGGCGGGGCTTTCTGCGGTGAAGCGGGCCATTCACGCGTTTCGCCGTGCGGGTGTCGTCAATACTTGGCAGGGGTCGCGCGTGCGGGCCAGGAAGGAACCAAGCGATGCGTCAGCTCACACGGTTCGTCGCCGCGGCAGCGGCGATCGTCATGACCACCACGTCGGGGGCGACGCTGGGATTCGGCGTTCCCGTGGCCGCGGCCGACGACACCAGTTCGGGCAGCCAAGTCGTGCCGATGGGTTCCGTCCTGAGACGGTGCGACTGGAGCAAAGCGCCGTATGTGCCATCGGACAGCAGAGGATCCGTGTACGCGGTGATCTCCGAAAGCGGAGGCAGCGTCACCGCGGAGGTGCACGTGCAGGTCGTCAGACCCGACATCTGGTACGGCGTCCGGTTGGTCCAGATGCCGCGGCCCACCCTGGGCTGCGGAGCCGGTGATCCCGGGGTGGCGGTGGGCCGGCTCTACACCGACGGGGGCGGAAACGGCACCGTCACGGTGTCCGCGCCCGTGATGGACGGCGCGACCGGCGCCTGGGTGTCCGTCGAGGGCCCAGTCGGGGTGTCGAACCAGCTGACGGGGGATTTCTGGACGTCCGACTACGTGGCGAGCTTCTGAGGCTTTCCGATCAGTCCGCTGCAGCGGTGGTCTTGGCGCGCCGGGTGACCGGCGTGGGCACCGGATCCATCGCGGCCGGGTCCGCCAGGTACTGACGGAAGACACGGGCCATGGTGGCGGCCTGGTAGCCGTCGACGAACCGGTGATCGAGGCAGACCGACAGCGGCAGCACCGGGCGGATGACCGGCTGGCCGTTCTCGGCGAGCACCTTGTCGCCGATGGCGCCGATCACGATCGTGAACGGCACATGGACGAACGGTGGCACCGGCGCGAATGCCGAGTCGAGGCCGTACGTCCCGACGTTGCTGACGAGCATCGACCCGTACGGCCGGGACTCGAGTCCCATGAACGGCAGCGGCAACTGCAGGCCTTCGGTGACGAAGCCGACGGCATCCATCACCGGCCGCAGCAGCAGCGGGGGCAGACCCTTCACCATCGACTTGGTCCGCTTGAACTCCGGGTCTTCGTCGTGGCGGATCTTCGACGCACGGTCGGCCAGTTCCTTGGCGATCACCCACGGCGGCTTCTCGTCGACCCGGCGGACGACCGCACCGGAGAGATCTGTCCCCGCCGCCTCGGCCCCCGTCACCGGATCGGTGCGCAGCGACACGACGAAGAAGCAGTCGATGGTGGGCGAGGGCAGAAAGCTGCCGAACACGACGCGGCCGTTGAGCGCGGGCAAGGCTTCGAACACCTTGGCCGCGGCGCGCCCGACCAGATGCATCGGGGTGACGTGTTGGCCGGTGGCGGCCTTGACGTCGTCGATGTATTCGAGCAGCGCGCCCGCCTCGATGTTCATCGTGGCAGAGATGGTCGGGTCTTTTCTCGGACGCCATGACGCCATCGCAATCTTGCGCCAGACCGAGAACGGGATGGACGGCGTGCTTCGGTTCATCGGACTTCCTTCCCCATCGATTCCCTAAGTCTCGAAGGGGAGCACGCCCGGGCGGCAGAGGACTAGGTCCTGTGGACGGTGCTGAAAGTCACTACACCCACTGCACCCAGCCGTACTGGGCGGTGCACACCAGCGCGATCCCGTCCGGCGACTGCGCCGCCGCACCCCGCGGGTTGTCGCACGGCTCGCCGATGTTGTGGACGCCGTACAGCGGGTAGGAGATCACCCAGAAACCGGTGTAGATGGGCGGCCACTGGTTGGGGATCCAATGGCATTGCATGGCCTCGCCGCCGCGGCCGCGGCCGAAGATGAAGCGCTCCCAGCTGTAGCAGGGCGCGTTGAGAGCGGCGTCGTACGACATGCCGGGCACGTCGCCGTCGTAGCGTCCCGACGGGTCGTCGGCGGCGGCGCTCGGTGCGGCCACGAGGGCGGCGGCTGCGATCGCAGCGGCCGCGAGTAGCTGGCGAATCATTCTCCACCCCTCCCGTCGGACTGCCGCAAAGCCTAACCGGTGTAGAAGCCGTCGAGTACCTCTTTGTTCCGCTCGGCCACCACCGACCGCTTCACCTTCAACGAGGGGGTCAGCTCGCCGCGCTCCACCGAGAGGTCGTGGTCGAGCAGCGACCACTTCTTGATGGTCTCCCAACGGTTCAGCTCCGAGTTCAGCTTCTTGACATACTCGTCGACCATCGCGTGCACCTGCGGCAGCTGGATCAGCTCGGCGTACGACTTGCCGGTGATGCCCTGCTCGGCGGCCCAGTCGGAGAGCGCATCGGGGTCCAGCGCGATCAGCGCGACGACGAAGTTGCGGCCCTCGCCGAACACCAGAAACTGGCTGACGTACGGACAGAGCGCGATGAACTTCGACTCGATCGCGGGCGGGACGATGTACTTGCCGCCGGAGGTCTTGAACATCTCCTTGATCCGACCGGTGATCTTCAGGAACCCGTCGGCGTCGATCTCACCCTTGTCTCCGGTGCGCAGCCAGCCGTCTTCGGTGAACGCCGAGGACGTGGCGTCCGGCAGGTTCTGATAGCCGGCCATCAGCAGCGGGCCACCGATATGCACCTCGCCCTCCTCGCTGATGCGCACCGCCGTGCCCTCGAACGGCTGGCCGACGGTGCCCAGCTTGTAGTTCTCCAGGCGGTTGATGAAGCCCGCGCCGGCCGTCTCCGTCAGGCCGTAGCCCTCCAGGATCAGCAAGCCGGCGGCGTGGAACCACTCGGCGATGTCGCGGTTCAGCGGCGCGGAACCCGAGACGAAGAACCGGATCCGGCCGCCGAACACCTGGCGCACCTTGCTGAACACGAGGCGGTCGAACAGCTTGTGCTGCAGGCGCATCGAAGTCGAAACGGCTTGCTTCGCGCGCCTGCGGCGATCGACCTCCTTGCCCACCGCGAAGGCGCGGTGGAACAGTTTCTCCTTCAGGCCGCCCTGTTCCTGCTGGCTCATGACGACGCGCGAGTGCGCCTTCTCGAAGATGCGCGGTGCGGCAGCCATGAACGTCGGCTTGACGATGCCGGTGTTCTCGACGATCTTGTCGACGCGCCCGTCGACCGCGCTGGCGAAGCCGCACGCCAGCTGCGCCGAGATCAGGACCTTGCCGAATGCGTGCGCCAGCGGCAGCCACAGCAGCTGCACGTCGTCCTCGCCGAGCACGCCCAGTTCGCGCACGGCCAGTCCGGCGTACACCCATGCCTCGTGGCGCAGCCGCACCCCCTTGGGCCGGCCCGTCGTCCCGGACGTGTAGATCAGCGTCGCCAAGCGATCCGAGGTGATGCCGTCGACGGCGGCGCGGACGGACTCCGGATGGTCGCCGAGACGTTTCGCCCCGAGTTCGGCGAGGTCGTCGAGCGTCAGCACCCAATCGCCGTCGGCCTGACCTTCTTCTGGGCTGTCGAACAGCACGACCTTGGTGACGTGGGGCAACTCGGCGCGGCGCTCTGTCAGCTTCGCCAGCTGGTCGGCGTTCTCAGCGAAAACCACTCGCGACTCCGAGTCGGACAGGATGTAGGCGGTGTCGGCGGCGTTGGTGTTCGCGTACACCGTCGTGGTGGCCGCCCCGGCGCACATGACGGCAAGGTCGGCGAGGATCCACTCGTACCGGGTGCTGGACGCGATCCCGATGCGCTGCTCGGGCTGCACGCCGAGCGCCAGCAGGCCCGCGGCCAGCGACTCCACCCGCTCGGCCGCCTGCTGCCAGCTCACCGACACCCACTTGTCGCCGGTGAGGTAGCGGAACGCCTCCTTGTCCGGCGAATCCTCGACCCGTTGAAAGAACAGTGCCGCCAGGCTGGGCACGCCGACGTGAACAGCTGATGTGGTGGTCATCATTCCATTGTGGGCGCAACTACCCGTTCAGCGTCGCCGGTTCAGTATCCAGA
>JBAPQQ010000509.1:0-3145 GCA_049280695.1 Mycobacterium sp. | reverse complement strand
GCACCCAGCAGATCCTGGCCTACGAGACGGCATCACCAAGGTGGCCGATCCGCTCGGCGGCTCGTACTTCGTCGAGGCGCTCACCGACGCCACCGAGGAACGCATCATCGAGATCATGGCCGACTTGGAACGCCACGGCGGGATGGTGCGGGCCATCGAGGATGGCTATCTGCAGGGTTTGATCTCCGACGAGGCGTTCCACATCCACCAGGACATCGAGTCGGGGGCGCGCCCGGTCGTCGGCGTCAACAAGTTCTTGACCGACAAGCCGCCACACGACATCGGGATGTACGAATTGGACGCCGAAGGACGCGATCTGCAACTCAAGCGGCTCGAAAGGGTGAAGTCCGAGCGGGATGGTGCCGCCGTCCAAGACGCGCTGGCGGCGTTGTCGCGGGGGGCGGAAGGTGACGACAACCTGATGCACAAGCTGGTCGACTGCGCGAACGCGTATTGCACAGTCGGAGAAATGGTCTCGGCCCTCAAGGCGGTCTGGGGCGAATTCCAGCAGCCGGTGGTGTTCTAGATGGTGCGCACGCGAGGAGCAATAGGGTGAGCGCCCGGGTGTTGGTGGCCAAGCCCGGACTGGACGGGCACGACCGCGGCGCGAAGATCGTGGCGCGCACGCTTCGCGACGCCGGCTTCGAGGTGATCTACACCGGAATCCGGCAACGCGTCGAAGACATCGTGTCGATCGCCTTGCAGGAAGATGTCGCGCTCGTGGGCTTGAGCATTCTGTCTGGCGCGCACCTCGCTTTGACCAAACGGATCGTTGAGGCATTGCGGGCCGCCGACGCCGGGGACATCCCCGTGGTGGTCGGTGGAACGATTCCGCACGCCGACGTGCCGAAGCTGCTGGAGGCCGGTGCCGCTGCGGTGTTCCCGACCGGCACGCCGCTGGAAACGCTTGTCCGCGAAGTGCGTTCGCTGACCGAGCAGAAGGTGGCGGAGTGATCCGTTCGCCTGCGGTGAGAAGGGGCGACTAAGTGCGGCTGGGTGTGATGATCGGGGCCGAGCGCGGCGACATGACGCGCAAGGTCTCCAAACTCGTGTCCGACATCGAGTGGGCCGAGTCGGCCGGCTTGGACACCGCGTGGATGCCACAGGTACCCAACGATTTCGACGCGCTGACGATGGTGGCTGTGATGGCCGCGCACACCTCGCGCATCGAGCTGGGTACTGCCGTAGTGCCGCTGCAGACGCAGCATCCCATCGCCCTTGCGCGCCAAGCCTTGTCAGTGCACGCGATGGCAGGCGGCCGGACGGCGCTGGGCGTCGGTCCGTCGCATCACTGGATCGTGCGCGACATGCTCGGCATCGCCTACGAGAAGCCGGCTGCCTACACCCGCGACTACCTCGAAGTACTCAACGCCGCACTGGCCGGGCCCGGTCCGGTCGACGTGGAGAACGACTCGTTCACTGTGCACAACCCGACTGTGCTCGGCGCCGAGACGCCGCTACCCGTGCTCGTCGCCGCTCTTGGGCCGGTCATGCTGCAAATCGCAGGCGAACTCGCCGACGGGACCGTGCTGTGGATGGCCGACGAACGCGCGATCGGCGATCACATCGCACCCAAGATCACCAAGGCCGCAGCCGATGCGGGCCGGCCGGCACCGAGAATCGTCGCCGGCATCCCGGTCTGCCTCTGCGCCAACTCCGAGATCGACGCCGCCAAGGAGCGGGCCAACCGAATCCTGGCCGAGGCGGAGACGTCACCCAACTACCAGCGGCTCCTGGACCGTGGCGATGCGCGTGACGTCGGCGATCTGTGCGCGGCGGGTGACGAGCAGTCAATCTTGGCGCGGTTCAAGAAGTTCGCGGACGCCGGGGTCACCGACCTGTCGGTGCGCCTGTTGCCGATCGGGGACAACCGCGACGAGTTGATCGCGTCCAAGCGGCGCACCCGCGAAGTGATCGCGGAACTCCCAACCCACGTGCGATGACGTCGGCAGGACCACTCGCGGGCATCCGCATTCTCGAGGTCGGAACCATGCTCGCCGGTCCGTACGCGACGATGATGCTGGCCGACCTCGGCGCGGAGGTCGTCAAGATCGAGCCACCCGGTGGTGAGATCTCGCGGCAGGTGAGCGACAGCTACTTCGCCAGCCTCAACCGGGGCAAGCGCAGCGTTGTCTTAGACCTGACTTCCGAAGCGGGACAACAGGACCTGCATGGGCTGGTCGCGGATGCGCACGCGCTGCTGGTCAACTTGAAGCCCTCGGCGATCCGCCGGTTGGGACTCACCTACGACGCGTTGAAGCGCTACAACGAAAAGATCGTCTGCGTCGCGCTGACCGGTTTCGGGCTGGACGGCGGCGACGAGCCCGCGTTCGACTACGTGGTCCAGGCCGCGACCGGGATTGCGGCACTCACCGGCGACCCCGACGGACCGCCGACCCTGCCGGGATACTCCTCAGCCGACAACTCGACGGGCTTGACCGCCGCGCTCGGCCTGCTGGCGCAGATCATTTCGGGACGCGGCGGACAGGTCGACGTGTGCCTGCAAGACGTGATGCTGTCGCAGCTCAACTATCGGGCATCGGCCTACCTCAACGACGGCCTCGAACCGCGCCGCTACCCGTTCGGCGCCCACTCGTATTACGTTCCGGCACAGCTATTTCCGACCGCCGACGGATATCTTGCGCTGTTCATCACCCACGACGCCTTCTGGAAGCTGTTTGCGGCCGAGGCGAACATCTCGGGGTTCGAGACGATGGCCGAGCGGGTGTCGCGACGCGACGACGTGCTCGCCGTCGTCGCGGAAGCACTCGCGAAAGACACTGCGAAGGGCTGGGAGGCGCGGCTGCGTCCGCTCGGGATCCCGGCCGCGGCGGTCCGCTCGTTGCCGGAGGCGCTGGAGGCCGATCCAGGAATCGTCGTCACCGCAGGTGATTTCAGGCTCGTTGGCAGCCCGATCCGCGTCGCGGGGTATACCCCCGACTACCGCCCGCCGCCGGAGCTACCTCACTCGTAGACCACGGTCACCGACTCGCTGTCGGGAACCGCCTGGCAGGTGAGGATGTAACCGTCGGCGATTTCGTCGTCTTCCAGCACGTCGTTGTTGCGCATCGTGGCGTGTCCGTCGGTGAGCTTCGCAATGCAGGTGCCGCAGTTACCCGCCTCGCATGAGAACGGCGGCGCAAAC
>JBAPQQ010000508.1:0-2905 GCA_049280695.1 Mycobacterium sp. | reverse complement strand
GGCAAACACGGGCTGGACACGCGAGCACGTATTAGGGCCGCCCACATGGATTAATCGGCATGGCATGGACGCCTAAGTACGTAGCAGCACACCCCGTTTCACACTGGCAGTGTGGGGGTCAGGGGTTCGAGTCCCCTTAGCTCCAATTCTTGGACACCTAAGTGTTCTTATTCGAACCCGCGGGTCGTTGGGTATATCGGGTTCGATTCCCGGCCGCCCCGGCTACGCCAGGGTTTCGCAGACAGTGCCCCTTGGAGTGGTGGACTTCGAATCGGCGTGTGCTTACGCGCAGTGATCGACGAGTCGTGATGAATTCTAGGCGATTTGGCGTTGCTCGGCGACGGGGGCTGCTGATCGCCGGCGACGTGAGCATGTGGCTGACACTGGCGTTTCCCGCCTCGGTGCTGTTCGTCAGTGCACTGACTGTGTTGCGATCAGGATTCATCGACGAGCAGCGCGCTAGCCACGATTGAGGCCTCTGGAAAGTCCAATCCGCGCAGCACCGATCGCCAGCGTCAGCAGTTCAACGGTCGGCGAAGCCCGCGGAGCGAAGCGGCAAAATGCCCTAATTACAGCCCGCGGCGTTGACGTACCGGCCGTTGTAGCTCACACAGGCATTCGGGGGCGGCGGTGGGTCGTACGGCATGGGCGCGTAGTAGGCCGGCGGCGGAACGTAAGGCGCAACTGCGTCGGCGATGTTCGCGCAGCCACTCACAGATACCCGTCGGCCGCCGCTCACGCACACGTCGGCATTGGCGATCCCGGGGGCGTGAACAGTGACGATCGCCCCGGGGACGGCCGCGAGAGCGAAGACGGTCGCCGCCGCGACGGCCCATGACCGTGTCCAATGACTCATCTTGCTTGTTCTCCTCACCGGCGTAACTGGCGTATCTATGTCGAAGACGATTGTCGGGCGTAGCACCGCTCAGGTGACTATTCACCCAATGAGGATGGCAACTCGCAACGATTCCTCAGGTCGGTCAGAGGCTGGCGGATCCCGTTGATTTCGGACTCGACCTGGGGGTTGGCGTCCATATAGGTCTGGACGTTGCCGCGAAGTTCCTCGTACGGCTGCCCACGAAGGCTGGTGAAGAAGTTGTTGACGTCGGGGTGGCTGAACAGATACACCCCCATCGCCGTCCCGACCGTGCCCGACACCTGTGCCAGGTCGGCGGCCGTGCAGCCAGGCGCCGGTGCCGCAGGAGTTGGTGGCGGCGGTTCTGGCGTGGGTTGAGCAAACGCCAACGAGGCGCCCCCAAACAGCATCGCACCGGCCATCGCTGCAGTGCCGATCACTCCCACCAGTGCGCGGCGCATCGTATGTCCTGACAGCAACATGTGTTAGCTCCCTCCATCCAGTGTTGAGGGGCCTCAACGGGGACGGCTATCAACTCCTAGAAGTCAATCACAACCGGACAAGCCAGTGTTGCGAATAGGCGGTCGTATGAAACAGCCGAGCCAGTTCGCGGGCGTCGCGCGCGGCTGTTCACCAGGTGGAGATCGTTCCGGCACCGGGAAAGCCGCAATCCGCGAACCCGCTGACTCGTGGAGCAATGTTTCAGCGGCAAAAGGTGAATACAAGTCCTCCCGAGGTGCATGCTTACCGGTGCGCGGACGACCGCTACCCGTCGAGGCTGTGGTCACTTCCCCCGCGCCGGGCTGAACCACACTGGCGCACATACGCGTCACAGATGAAAGACACCGGAACATGACCGACGAAACAATGGACGCCAGAACCCATCTTCCTATCCCGACCCGTCCGCGGACCGGTCTGATTACCTACGATGCGAAGGATCCCGATACGTGCTACCCGCCGATTGAGCAGCTGCGTCCGCCCGAGGCCGCGCCCAATGTGCTGCTCATCCTGCTCGATGATGCCGGCTTCGGCTCGTCGAGCGCCTTTGGCGGTCCCTGCCAGACCGCGACTGCGGAGAGGCTGGCGACCGGCGGCCTGAAGTACAACCGCTTCCACACCACCGCGCTGTGTTCGCCGACACGGCAGGCTTTGTTGACCGGGCGCAATCATCACTCGACCGGCATGGGCGGTATCACCGAGATCGCCAGCGGGGCCCCCGGTTACAGCTCGGTGCTGCCCAACACGATGTCGCCGCTGGCGCGCACGCTGAAGCTCAACGGTTACAACACGGCGCAGTTCGGCAAGTGCCACGAGGTACCGGTATGGGAGACGAGCCCGGTCGGGCCGTTCGACGCCTGGCCGACCGGCGGTGGTGGCTTCGAGTACTTCTACGGTTTCATCGGCGGGGAGGCGAACCAGTGGTACCCGACGCTGTATGAGGGCACCACACCGGTTGAGGTGGATCGGACCCCCGAAGAGGGTTATCACTTCATGGAAGACATGACCGATAAGGCCATCGCCTGGATCGGCCAGCAGAAAGCCCTGGCCCCCGACAAACCGTTCTTCGCCTACTTCGCCCCGGGCGCCACCCACGCGCCCCACCACGTGCCCAAGGAATGGGCCGACAAATACACGGGCAAGTTCGACCAGGGCTGGGACAAGCTGCGCGAGGAAACCTTCGCCCGGCAGAAGGAGCTCGGCGTCATCCCGACCGGGTCCCAACTCACCGCCCGCCACAAGGAGATCCCGGCGTGGGAGGAGATGCCTGAGGCGCTCAAGCCGGTCCTGCGCCGCCAGATGGAGGTGTACGCCGGTTTCTTGGAATACACCGATCATCACGTCGGTCGCCTGCTTGACAGCATAGAGAAGCTTGGCATCCTCGACGACACGCTCGTCTACTACATCATCGGCGATAACGGCGCCTCGGGTGAGGGCACGCTCAACGGAACGTTCAACGAGATGCTGAACTTCAACGGAATGTCTGACCTCGAGACGCCGGAGTTCCTGATGGAGCGGCTCGACGAACTCGGCGGCCCTGAGTCTTACAAC
>JBAPQQ010000507.1:0-6990 GCA_049280695.1 Mycobacterium sp. | reverse complement strand
GCCCCGGCGTGGCCGGCACGTCGGTCCTGGTCCCGGGCGGGCCGTTCGTGCTGGGCGTCGACGCGGCGGCCGAGCCGTACTCGCTGGACAACGAGCGCCCCGCGCACGTGGTCGACGTGCCCGCGTTCCGCATCGGCCGGGTGCCGGTGACCAATGCAGAGTGGCAGGCGTTCGTCGACGACCGCGGCTATCAGCACCGACCGTGGTGGTCCGCGCGGGGTTGGGAGCACCGCCGGCAGGCCGATCTGAACGCCCCGCTGTTCTGGAACGGCGGTGATCTCAAGGGCACCCGCACGAGGTTCGGTCGCGTCGAGGACATCCCACCCGACGAGCCGGTGCAGCATGTGACGTACTTCGAAGCCGAGGCGTTCGCGTCGTGGGCGGGGGGCAGGCTGCCCACCGAGATCGAATGGGAGAAGGCCTGTGCGTGGGATCCGGCGACTGGGCGCCGGCGCCGCTTCCCGTGGGGAGATGCCTCTCCCTCGACGCAATTCGCGAACCTCGGCGGCGCTGCTCTTAGCCCTGCGCCGGTCGGTGCGTATCCCGACGGCGCATCGGCCTACGGCGCGGAGCAGATGCTCGGCGACGTGTGGGAGTGGACGTCCTCGCCGCTGCGCCCGTGGCCGGGCTTCATGCCGATGATCTACGACCGCTACTCGAAACCATTCTTCGACGGCCCCTACCGGGTGCTGCGCGGCGGCTCGTGGGCCGTTGCGCGCGAAATCCTGCGGCCCAGCTTCCGCAACTGGGACCACCCGATTCGCCGCCAGATCTTCTCGGGCGTGCGACTGGCCTGGGACGCCGACTGATGTGCCGTCACCTTGGCTGGCTTGGTGAGCCACGCTCACTGGCGTCACTGATGCTCGATCCGCCGTACGGCCTTGTGGTGCAGTCTTATTCGCCGCGCCGGCAGAAGCATGGGTTGCTGAACGCCGACGGCTGGGGTGTCGGGTTCTTCGATGGCGGCGTGCGCCGCTGGCGCAGCGCCGGGCCGTTGTGGAGCGATGCGTCGTTCGCGTCGGTGGCACCGGTGCTGCGCAGCAATTGCGTGGTGGCCGCCGTCCGCTCGGCCACCGTCGGCATGCCGGTGGAGGAGTCCGCGTCGGCGCCGTTCAGCGACGGCCGATGGCTGCTGTCGCACAACGGGCTCGTCGACCGCGCTGTGCTGCCTCCGTCACGGCGCGCGGAATCGACGGTGGACAGCGCACTGCTGGCCGCGCTGATCTTCGAGCGCGGCCTGGACTCCCTTGCCGGCACCATCACCGAAGTCGGCGCGGCCGACCCGAATGCCCGGCTGAATATCCTTGCCGCCGACGGCAACCGGCTGATGGCCACCACCTGGGGAGACACGCTGTCGGTGCTCGCGGGTGAAGACGGCGTCGTGCTGGCCAGCGAGCCGTTCGACGACGACGCCGCATGGCAGGACGTGCCCGACCGTCACCTCGTCGAAGTCTCCGGTCGTGCCGTCACGCTCACCCCGCTGAGAGGAACCCGATGAGCGTCGTACTGGCCAATCACCTCGAGGCCGGCTCCGCCGACCGGGCCTTGCGCCGCGATGTGCTGCAGGGCCTGCGTGAGACACCGAAGTCGTTGCCGCCCAAGTGGTTCTACGACGACGCGGGTAGCGGCTTGTTCGATCAGATCACCCGGCTGCCGGAGTACTACCCGACCCGCAGCGAGGCCGCCATCCTGCGGGCGCAGGCGGCGTCGATCGCAGAGTTGACAAGTGCTGACACTCTCGTCGAACTCGGCAGCGGGACCTCCGAGAAGACGAGGATGCTGCTCGACGCGCTGCACCGCCGCGGCACGCTGCGCCGGTTCATCCCGTTCGACGTGGACGCCGGGGTGCTGCAGAGCGCGGGTACCGCGATCCTCGCCGAGTATCCCGGCATCGAGGTGGACGCCGTCTGCGGAGACTTCGAAGAGCATCTTACCGAGATCCCAAGCGGGGGCACGCGTTTGGTCGCCTTCCTGGGGTCAACGATCGGCAACCTGACGCCCGGTCCGCGCGCGCGGTTTCTCGCAACGCTGGCTGCGGCGATGCAACCCGGTGACAGCCTGCTGTTGGGCACCGACCTGGTCAAAGACGCCGACCGCCTGGTCCGCGCCTACGACGACAGCGCCGGCGTGACGGCGGCGTTCAACCGCAACGTGCTCGCGGTGGTCAACCGCGAACTCGGCGCCGACTTCGACCTCGACGCGTTCGAGCACGTCGCACGCTGGAACACCGACGAGCGGCGCATCGAGATGTGGTTGCGCTCCACAAGGGCGCAGCGGGTGCACGTCGGCGCGCTCGACCTGGACGTCGTCTTCGATGCGGACGAGGAGATGCTGACCGAGGTGTCCTGCAAGTTCCGCCGCGAGGCGGTGGCCGCCGAACTTGCCGCTGCCGGGCTGACGCTGACCCAGTGGTGGACCGACCCGGACGGCGACTTCGGGTTGTCACTCTCGGTGAAATGACCGGCCTGCCAGCGCGTTGGCGGGACGCGCGGCCCGCGGTCAAGGGCGTGCACCTGGACAGTGCCGCTTGTTCGCGGCAGAGCTTCGCAGCGATCGACGCCGCGACCGGCCACGCTGTCCGGGAGGCAGAGGTCGGCGGATACGTGGCGGCGCACGAGGCCGAGGAGACGTTGACGGCTGGCCGTGCCGCGGTCGGTGCCCTGACGGGGCTGGCCGCCGACGACGTGGTGTTCACCACCGGCGCGAGCCACGCCCTCGATCGGCTGCTGGGCGCCTGGCCTGACGGGCGTCGGGAAATCGCCTGTGTACCCGGCGAATTCGGGCCGAACCTGGCCATCATGGGAGCCAACGGCTTCGAGCCGACCCTGTTGCCGGTCGACGCACTGGGCCGCGTCTCGGTCGACGGTCTCGCCGCCCAGTTGGCCGCCGACGCTCCGTCACTCGTGCACCTGACGGTGGTGCCCAGCCACCGCGGGATCGTGCATCCGTTGCGCGAGATCGCCGAGACGTGCCGCGAACACGGGGTGCCGCTGGTGGTGGATGCTGCGCAGGGACTCGGCCACGTCGACTGCGCGGTGGGCGCCGACGCGGTCTACGCCACATCGCGGAAATGGCTGGCCGGTCCGCGCGGCGTCGGCGTGCTGGCGGTCAGCCCGCAGCGGATGCGGCAGCTGCGCCCGCGGCTGCCCCTCGGTGCAGGAGAAGCGAATATAGCCGCGCGCGTGGGTTTTTCGGTCGCGATCTCGCAGCACCTGGATTACGGGCCGGCGCACATTCGCGCTGCTCTGGCGGACGCCGGCCGGCTGACACGCACGGTGCTCAGCGGTCTGCCGGGGTGGCGGGTGGTCGAACCCGTCGACTCCGAGACCGCGATCACCACGCTGGCACCGCCGGACGGTACCGCCGTCGCACGGGTCCGCGCCGAGCTGATCGCGCGTCACGCGATAGTCACCACGGTCGCCGGGCCCGACCGGGCGCCGTTGGAGCTGAGCGCCCCGGCGTTGCGGCTGTCCCCGCACGTGGACGTCACCGAGGAGGAGTTGACGACGTTCGCGCGGGCGCTCAGCGCTTGTGGGCGGTGAGCAGGAACGCGGGCATCTTCTGCCTGCCCTTCTCGTCGCTGTCCAACTGTGAGGGCGGCCCGTCTTGCGGTGTCGGCAAGTTCGCATGGACGAATGCGGGCCGGATTTCGTCGACCTCCCAGTGCTTGGAAACAGCTTCGCGCAGTTCGTCTTCGGTGACCACGTTCGGCGTGGGTAGATCGGTGTCCGCCGGGAACGCACCCGTCGCGAACACCAGGACGAAGAAGGACGCGCCGGGAGCCGCGGCGCGGTGCACGGCGCGAAGGTAGTCGTCGCGGCTCTCGACGGGAAGCGAGTGGAAGAGCGTGCTGTCGAGGATCGTGTTGAACCGGTTGTCGTAGCCGGTGAGCGACGTGATGTCGGCTTGGACGAACGTCGCGCTCGTCAGGCCGCGCTCCTGTGCCGCCTTGGTCGCCGCGGCGACCGCGGTGGGCGTCAGGTCGATGCCCACGACCGTGTGTCCTTGCGCCGCAAGAGCTAGCGACGCCTCGGCGAACCCGCAGCCGGCGTCGAGCACGTCGCTGCGGAACTTGCCGGCACGCATCAGTGCGGCGATCTCGGGCTGCGGCTCACCGATGTTCCACGGCGGCGGACCTTCGAAAAAACCTTGCTCGCGGTACACGTCGTCCCAGTCCATCACTTCTTCCGGCATGGGGACCAATTTAGCCGGGCAGCTCCCAGGTGTGCACCGGCTCGTTGCTGTGCATGAGGTCGACGTAGCGGCGCAGCATCCCGGCCAGCGCTCGCGGGCGGGTCAGATTGTGCTTTTCCTGCAGCGCGGTGACGGTCTGCACCTGCCAGGCCGCGCCGTTGACACCGGCCCTCGCCCGGCCCTCGATGACTCCGAGGTAGCGGTCACGCACTGCGGCGGCTACTTCCCACCGGCGCAGGCCCTCGTCGGCCAGCGGCAGCAGCTGGCGCAGCACCAATTCGTCGGCCGTGATCGTGCCCATGCCCGGCCAGTACAGCCGCGCCGCCATGCCGTAGCGGGCCGCGTTGAAGAAGTTCTCCTGTGCCGCAGCGAAACTCATCTGGGTCCACAGCGGCCGGTCGTCCTCGGACAGCGCGCGCAGCGTGCCGTAGTAGAACGCCGCGTTCGCCATCATGTCGACTACCGCCGGGCCGGCCGGCAGCACACGATTCTCCACCCGCAGGTGCGGGCGACCGTCCACCACGTCATACACCGGCCGGTTCCACCGGTAGATCGTGCCGTTGTGCAGCCGCAGCTCATGCAATTGCGGCGCACGCCCAGCCGCCAACTCGGCCACCGGGTCCTCGTCTGAGAGCTCGGGCAGCAGCGACGGGAAGTACCGCACGTTCTCCTCGAACAGGTCGAAGATCGAGGTAATCCAGCGCTCCCCGAACCACACTCGCGGGCGCACCCCCTGCGCCTTGAGCTCGTCGGCGCGGGTGTCGATGGCTTGCAGGAACAGCTCGATCCGGGTTTCGGCCCACAGTTGGTGGCCGAGAAAATACGGTGAGTTGGCGCCCAGCGCCAGCTGCGGCGCAGCAAGCACCTGCGCGGCGTTCCAGTTGTCGGCGAAGTCGGCGGGCGACACCTGCAGATGCAGCTGCATGCTGGTGCATGCGGATTCCGGTGCGATGGAAGCCATCTGGATACTCAGGCGTTCGGGCCCGGCGATGTCGATGACGATGTCTTCACCGCGGGCCATGAACACCGATTCCTGCAGCGCTCGGTAGCGCACCGATTCGCTCATCCACTCGCCGGTGAGATGCTCGGGCATCAGCGTCGGCAGAATGCCGATCATCACGATGTGCGCGCCGTCCTCGTTGGCCCGGGCCTCGGCTGCGTTCAGGCGGGCGCGCACGTCGGCTTCGAGTTCGAGCCCCGACTCGCCGGGAAGCGGCCGGGGCGGCACATTGAATTCGATGTTGTAGGCGCCCAGTTCGGTCTGGAACGCCGGATCGGCGATCGCGGCCAGCACCTCACGGTTGGCCATGGCCGGCTGGTAGTGCTGGTCGACGAGGTTGCATTCGATTTCCATGCCGGTGAGCGGGCGTTCGAAGTCGAAGCTCGACTGCGCCAGCATGGTCTCGAAGACGTCCAGCGACAGCGCAACCTTGCGCCGGTAGTCCCGGCGTTGGGCGCCGGTGAACGCACCGGCCTTGACTTCCTCGCCCATACCGCCGATGCAACGCGACCGTGGGTGCCGTGTCAACGACTGTGGCGGTCCCGGCGCCGCTCGTCGCACTAGGGTGAGCCGCAATGACGTCGTCGATCGAGGTGGACCAGGGGGGGCTCGAGCAAGTCTCGACGGTCGACCGGGTCGCCTCGCTCACCGGTGTGCGGACGGTGGCCGCCCTGCTCGTGATGGGCACCCACGCTGCGTACGGGACCGGCAGTTACACCCACGGCTACCTCGGGCTCGTCTACTCGCGCATGGAGATCGGGGTGGCGATCTTCTTCGTGCTGTCCGGGTTCTTGCTGTTCGGTCCGTGGATCAGCACGAGGGGCGCCGCGACGCCACGTGTCGGGCGATATGCCGCGAACCGGGTCCGACGGATCATGCCCGCGTACGTGGCGACCGTTCTGCTCGCCTACCTCGTGTACGAATTCCGTTCGCCCGGGCCCAACCCCGGGCACACCTGGGAAGGGCTCCTGCGAAATCTCACGCTGACCCAGATCTACAGCGGCGACTACGTCGAGAGCTACATGCATCAGGGCCTGACCCAAATGTGGAGTCTGGCAGTCGAAGTCGCGTTCTACGCCGTGCTGCCGATGCTGGCCTACCTGCTGCTGGTGGTGCTGTGCCGACGGTCCTGGCGGCCTGTGCTGCTACTCAACGGACTCGTCGTACTCGCCATGGTCAGCCCGGCCTGGCTTGTCGCGCTGCACGCCACCGACTGGCTGCCCAAGGGAGCCGGGCTGTGGCTGCCGCATTACCTGGTGTGGTTCGTCGGCGGGATGGTGTTGACGGTGTTGCATGCGATAGGTGTGCGCTGTCGCGCGTTGGTCGCGGTACCGCTGGCCGCGGTGAGCTATCTGGTGGTGTCCACGCCGCTTGGCGGATACGCGAACGAGGTCGTCCTCGACATGAGCCAGGACATCGCCAAGACCGTCGGCTATGCGGTGGTCGCGACTTTGGTGGTGGCGCCGCTGGCGCTCGGAGACGGCGGCTGGTACTCGCGGCTGCTGGGCAGCAGGCCGATGGTGTGGCTGGGCGAGATCTCCTACGAGATCTTCCTGCTGCATGTGGTCGTGATGGAGATCGCGTTGGTGTCGGTGCTGCGCTGGCCGGTGTACACCGGTTCGATGTGGGGCCTGTTCGCGACGACGCTGGCGATGACGATTCCGGCGGCCTGGCTGCTGCATCGCCTCACCAGGCCGCGGGCCCGCAGTCTCGCGACGTCTTATGTGCGGCTCGCGATCAGCACCTGCGGGCCCAGGGGCTGCCGGCGCACCCGGACCTCGATCCGCGGGTCGGCG
>JBAPQQ010000506.1:0-3128 GCA_049280695.1 Mycobacterium sp. | reverse complement strand
CCCTCGGTCATTCGGCCGATGACGAAGCCGGGCCGCACGATCAGCAGCCGCACCCCGCTGCCGTGCAGCGCGTCGGCGAGGCCCGAGGCGAACCCGTCCAGACCGGCCTTGGCCGAGCCGTAGACGTAGTTGGCGCGGCGCACCCGCACGCCGGCCACCGATGAAAAGACGACCAGGCGGCCGCTGCCCACTGCCCGCATCGAGCGCGCCAGATGCGTCAGCAAACTCACCTGCGCGACATAGTCGGTGTGCAGGATCTGCACCGCATGAGCGGCGTCGACCTCCGCGCGGCTCTGGTCGCCGAGAATCCCGAACGCCAGCACCGCAGTGGTGATCGGGCCGTGCTCGGCGATGAGCGAATCCACCAGCGGGCGGTGGGCAGCGATGTCGTCGGCGTCGAAGGCGACCGCGTGCACGTCGGAGGCGCCGGCGGCCACCAGCGCCTCCCGCTGTTGGGCGAGACGCAGCGGGTCGCGGGCAGCAAGCACCACCGTCGCGCCGGGCGCCAGCCGCGTAGCGAGTTCGATACCGATCTCGCTGCGGCCGCCGAAGATCACGACCACGTCCGTGTCGCCCACGCCGGAAGACTAGCGCCTGCGCTAGCGTGGTCCCGATGGCGAAAGCGGCGACCACCAGGCTGACCACCGAAGCGCTGGCCTTTTTGAGCGAGCGGCATTTGGCCATGCTGACCACGCTGCGTGCCGACAACTCACCGCATGTGGTGGCGGTCGGGTTCACGTTCGACCCGAAGACGCACATCGCGCGCGTCATCACCTCCGGCGGTTCGCAGAAGGCGGTCAACGCCGAGCGCGGCGGGGTCGCGGTGCTCAGCCAGGTCGACGGCGCACGGTGGTTGTCGCTGGAAGGCCGGGCCAGCGTTCACACCGACGCCGACGCCGTCCGCGACGCCGAACTGCGTTACGCTCAGCGCTACCGGACGCCCCGCGAGAACCCGGAACGGGTGGTCATCGAGGTGCAGGTGGAGCGGGTATTGGGCTCGTCGGACCTGCTGGACCGCTCCTAGCTAACTTGCTTACGCATACGCCCGCGCCTACGGCCACCGGCCGCTGTGGCTTGCGGCCAACAAGTCCGGTCAAGCCCGCACCGACAGTGATAGAGGTGGGGTAGACGGTACCATGAGTATAGTACCGTCTACCGTGTGGCTTTGAACATCAAGGATGCCGAGGTCGACCGTCTGGCGACCGATCTCGCGTCGCGTCTCCACACCAACAAGACCGACGCCATCCGCCAAGCCCTCCACGCCCAGCTGGCACTGCTGGAGTCGCGCGCCGGCGACCGTCAGGCACAGCTCCTCGACGTCCTGCGCACCGAAATCTGGCCCCTGCTCACCGACCGTGCGCCGATCACGAAGCACCAACGCGAGGAGATCCTTGGCTACCACCCCGAAACCGGAGTCTGAGCGTCGCCATGATCATCGACACCAGCGCCATCGTTGCCCTGATCCAAAACGAACAGCCCCACGCCGCCCACGTGGCCGCCGTCCTGGCGGGCACCCGCAATGCGGTCATGTCAGCACCCACCGTCGCCGAAAGCCTGATCGTGTTGACCGCCCGCCACGGCCCCGTCGCACGCACCATCTTTGAAAGGTTGCGCGGTGAAATCGGGCTGGGCGTAGCGTCTTTCACCGACGAACACGCCGCCGCCGCGCAACGGGCCTACTTGCAATACGGCAAGGGCCGGCATCCCGCGGCCCTCGACTTCGGCGACTGCATGACCTATGCGGCCGCCCAGCTCAGCCACGAGCCATTGCTTGCCATTGGTAACGACTTCCCCCAGACCGACCTCGAATTCAGCGGCGTCGTGGGCTACTGGCCCGCACCGAGCACGGCGACCGAGGCGCCGAATGCACACATCTGAATCCGGCTCCTAGACCGGCACGACGGTCAGATCGTGCGGCCGGTGGTTGAGCGGCTCTGCTCCGTAGGACGTCACGATCACGATGTCCTCGATGCGAGCGCCCCACCGGCCCGGAAAGTAGATGCCGGGTTCGACGCTGAACGCCATGCCCGGGCGCAGCGGCAATCGGTTTCCGGCGACGATGTACGGCTCCTCGTGGACCGACAGCCCGATACCGTGCCCGGTGCGATGCACGAAGTTCTCGGCGAGGCCGGCTTGCGCCAGCACGCCGCGCGCGACGGTGTCCACCTGCTCAGCGGTGACACCGGGCCGCACCGCCGCGACGGCAGCCTGCTGCGCCCGCTGCAAGATTGAATACTGTTGTGCCACTTGTGGATCCGGTTGGCCGAGGCTGTAGGTGCGGGTGGAATCGGAGTGGTAGCCGGGCTCGTAGGCGCCGCCGATGTCGACGACCACGACGTCACCGGGCTGCAGAACGCGATCCGAGCACTCGTGGTGCGGGTCTGCGCCGTGCGGGCCGGAGCCGACGATGACGAACGCTACTTCCGAATGCCCTTCGGCGACAATCGCTTCGGAGATATCTGCGGCGACGTCGGCCTCGGTACGGCCGGGAACCAGGAACTCCGGCACCCGCGCGTGCACCCGGTCGATCGCCGCGCCGGCCTTGCGTAACGCGTCGATCTCGCTGTGGTCCTTGATCATTCGCAACTGCCGAAGCACGTCGGTGGCCAGCACCGGCGTGACGCCCAGCAGCTTGGCCAGCGGCAGCAGGTGCAGCGCCGGCATCGAGTCGGTGACCGCGGTGGGCACCGGTGCGCCTCCGAGCGCGTCGACCACCACGGAGTACGGATCCTGGCCGTCGACCCAATCACGCACCGACAACCCGAGTCCGTAGACAGCCGAATCCTTCAGCGACGCCAACTCGAGCCGGGGCACGACCACAGAAGGCGCGCCGACCGCGGGCAGCACCAACGCCGTGAGCCGCTCGAACGTCTGCGCCCGTGACCCAACCAGGTACCGAAGGTCGTAGCCGGGTGTGACGATCAGGCCGGCCAAGCGCGCCGCCGCCGTCGCTTTGGCCGCCTCGTGCAGCCGGCGTGCGTAGACGTCGGAGCTGAATGCACTCATCCGGCAAGGCTAACGCCCGGCGTCCTCCAGCTCCGTCAACGACAGGTCGAGCCCGTCGAGCAATGTCCACACGTCCGGTACCTGGTCGCGGTCCGCGACGATGCCGATGTCGACGTGCCCGT
>JBAPQQ010000505.1:0-3266 GCA_049280695.1 Mycobacterium sp. | reverse complement strand
GCTGCGGCTTACGCGAACACGCTGCCGGTCGGCGGCGACCCGATCACCGCGCAACAGGTCAAGGATGCCGCTGCCGCTGTCGGAGAAGCGTCGATCGTGTCGCGCACCGGTGGCGCGCCGACCTTGGCGATCGGCATGTCGGAGGTGCTGCACCAGGCGTTCGGCGGTCCGAGGGTTCAGGCGTTCTGGTACCACTTCGCGATCATGTTCGAGGCGCTGTTCATCTTGACCACGGTCGACGCCGGCACGCGCGTCGCGCGGTTCATGCTGTCCGACGCGCTGGGCAACCTCGGCGGTCCGCTGCGCAAGTTCCGCAACCCCAGCTGGCGGCCGGGTGCCTGGCTGTGCAGTGGCATCGTCGTCGCGGCGTGGGGCGGCATGCTGCTGATGGGCGTCACCGACCCGCTCGGCGGCATCTACACGCTGTTCCCGCTGTTCGGCATCGCCAACCAGTTGCTCGCGGCGATTGCTTTGACCCTCGTGACGGTGGTGGTGGTCAAGAAGAGCTACCTGAACTGGGCATGGGTACCGGGCGTTCCGCTGCTGTGGGATCTGGCGGTGACGCTGACGGCGTCGTGGCAGAAGATCTTCTCGGCTGATCCTGCCGTCGGGTACTGGGCGCTGCACACCCAGTGCCGGCAGGCCCTCGCCGCCGGGAAGACCATGTGCAGTACGGCCAAGAACATCGACCAGGTGCACGACGTCATCCGCAACACGTTCATCCAGGGCACGCTGTCGATCATCTTCGCCGTGCTCGTCGTCGTCGTGTTCGTCGCCGGAGTGGTGATGATGCTGCGGTCGATTCGCGGCGGCGGAATCGCTCTATCCGAGGACGAACCCGTACCGTCGCGATTCTTCGCCCCGTCGGGCCTCATACCGTCGGCGAAAGAACGGGAGGTGCAACGACAATGGGACGCGCTACCGATATCGTCCGCCAAATCCGTTGGTACGTCGGCACATTGATGGGTGACAGGCATTATCAGCGCTACCTCGAGCACCGCCGACAAGTCCATCCCGGTGAGCCCGTCCTCACCGAACGCGAGTACTGGAAGATGCGCCACGCGGGCGCAGAAAGCAATCCGGGGGCGCGCTGCTGCTGACGGCGCTGCCGCTGACGTCAGGTGATCCGACGCCCAGCTGAACCCGCGCTGACCGCGCGGTTACGAAGTCGTTTCCGGGCAGCGACGGACACGTCGGCCCGGGGAATCTAAACTCTCCTGGTGGGGTGGCCGAGACGCTGATCGGCCGCAGTGTCGGAGCCGGCTGGAAAGGGTCACGTTGAGCGTCGAGGCGGAGACCGCCACCGCACGGGTGATGCGGTTGCCCGATCTGCTGCGTCGACGTCGGGACGCGATACCCGATGACGAGGCGACGGCGGTTCTTCAGCGCCGGCTCACGCTGGTCCGCCGGATCGCGGTCACCACGTGGCTGATAGTCATCGTGTACCGCACGGCGACGGCCGGGCTGGCGTTCAACCGCGAGCTGCTCCTGCTCTACATCGCGACCGGCCTGGCCGCCGCGAGTATCGGCCGCCGCAGGGTGCTGATGGTGATTCGGGACTGGCTGCCCTTCGCGGTGGTGCTGCTGGTCTACGACGTCAGCCGGGGCGCCGCGAAGCTGGTCGGCACGCCGACGCTGTGGGAGTGGCAGGTCAACGCGGACCGCTGGCTGTCCTTCGGCACGGTGCCGACCGTCTGGCTGCAGGAACGGCTCAAACAGGCCCAGCCGCCGTGGTGGGAAGTGTCCATCAGCACCGTCTACATGTCGTTCTTCATCCTTCCGTACGTGGTCGCAGGGGTGCTGTGGCTGCGTGACCGCGAAGACTGGAAGGCGTTCGTGCGGCGCTTCGTCGCGCTGTCGTTCACCGCGCTGGCGGTCTACGTCGTGCTGCCCGCGGCGCCGCCCTGGGCGGCGGCCCGCTGCACAGGACCCGACATCGTCGGCGGCCCCTCCTATCCGGCCTGCATGTTCGGCACACCCGCCGGCGTTCCCGGCGGCGGGCTGCTCGGCACCATGCAGGCAACTCAGCCGGGCGCGCACGAGTTCGTCGAACGGATCTCCACCCGCGGTTTTGCCACGCTCCACCTGCATGTAGCACGGGACCTGGTGAACTCGGGGCAGGTCAGCGTCAACATGGTCGCCGCGATCCCGTCGTTGCACGCCGCGCTGTCGGTGATGATCGCTGCGTTCTTGTGGAGCCGGGTGCAACGCCGATGGCGCCCGCTGCTGGTGGCCTACGTGCTGATGATGGCGTTCACCCTCGTCTACTCGGCGGAGCATTACGTCATCGACATCCTGCTCGGCTGGTGCCTCGCGGCGGTGGTGGCGTGGGGAATCCGCCGATTCGAGTTGCGCCGTACGGCAGCGTCCGGCGAGACGCTGCCGAACTACGATCGGGGTCATGACGAAGCCGCTGACTGTCGAGCAATCCCGTGAGATACCGATCGATGTGCAGCAGGCGTTCGAGGGCACTCTGCCGATGCCGCTGCCGACGTTGTTCCGGCGTTGGTACGGCCCGATCCCGCCGATCAGCAGGGTAAGCAACCAGACCGGCGCGTGGGACGCCGTCGGCCAGACACGGACCGTGATCATGACCGGCGGCGGCAGCCTGCGCGAGGAACTCACCCGCCTCGACCCGCCGCACGCGTTCGGCTACGTTCTCTCCGACGTCACCGGGCCGATGGCGCCGCTGGTGGGCAGGGTCGACGGAGAATGGATTTTCGCGCCTGCCCGTGGCGGCACCACAGTCACCTGGCGGTGGACGATCCATCCCCGATCAGCGCTGACCTCGCCCGCCCTGCCGGTATTCGGTTGGTTGTGGCGCGGCTACGCGCGGCAGTCCCTCGAGGAACTCGAGCGTCGGCTCACCCACGCCGATCACCACTGAACCGCTTTTCTCCGACGACTCTGCGCCCTGTGCGCCCTGCGCGCAGAATCAGGCGTGCCACGAAGACCACCGGCTCACCGCGATGCCGATCACCGGCCCGGTGAGCGAAATGCGTTGGTACTGGGGATATTTTCGCCGCAGCAGGTCATAGCCGGTGGCCATCACCTCTCCGCGGTCGTGAATCTCGGCGACCCCGTCGGCGCGCACCCACCACAGCTCGTTCCAGTCGTCGGCGTAGTGGTCGACGAGCAGGCTCACCACGGGGTTCTGCTCGATGTTCACCAGGCGGCGCAGCCGGTGCGTCGACTTGCGCTTCGTGTCCACCGCCGTGTACACGACGTCATGGGCGACCGCGAAGACGACCGGGACCACGTGCGGC
>JBAPQQ010000504.1:0-5416 GCA_049280695.1 Mycobacterium sp. | reverse complement strand
GTCGCGTGCAGCCCGCCCCGCGCGGCGACCTCCCACTCCGCCTCCGTCGGCAGCGCGAGACCCGACCAGCTCGCGTAGGCCTCGGCATCCTCGTAGGCGACGTGGACGACCGGATGGTGCGCGCGTTTGGCGATCGAGGAGTGCGGGCCCGCCGGATGCCGCCACGACGCGCCCGGCGTCCAGGTCCACCACAGGTTCAGGTGGCGCAGATCGACGGGTCCCGCGGTGCGGGTGAACACCATCGAGCCGGGTTGCAGGTTTTCGACGGGTGCGCCGGGATAGTCGACGGGGTTGGGCGGACGTTCGGCCACCGTGACATAGCCTGTGGCGGCGACGAATTCGGCGAACTCGGCGTTCGTCACCTGGTGAACCTGAATGGAGAAACCGTCGACACCGACTTCGCGGGCGGGACTTTCCTCGGGATAGTGCCGATCGGATCCCAGCACGGCCGTCTGAGGCGGTATCCAGACGAGTTCGTTAGTCACCGAAGACAGTGGCCCAGTCGTTCTTGATGCTTACGACGTTCCAGCCGTAGGTCTTGGCATGCTCCAGCGCACGCTCGGCGCCTGCGGTGTAGTCGAACTCGCGGTCGGCGTCGTCGTGCAGAACCAGCAGACGCAGCGCAGGACCGTTCGGTCCGCCGGTGTACATCAGCATCTCGTCGTCGCCGTTGGAGTTACCCGCGGCCAGAATCGGGCGTTGCCCAATGCGACTCCAGATGCGAACCGGCTTCTCCGGCCCGTCGTCGAACACATCGAGTGCGGGCTGGATCAGTAAGTCGCCGCAGCCGTCCGCGCCTTGGAACTTCAGGCCCTGGGTGCTTCCGATCACGCGTTCTGGTGGAATGCCGTAGATTGCGCTGGTGATCGGTCGCATGAAATCGCGACCTCCGCCGGAGGCGATGTAGCACGTAAAGCCATTGGTTTCCAGGTACCGCAGCAGTTCGACCATCGGCGCATAGCTGCATTTCGTGTACGGGCGCCCCAGCGTCGGATGTTGAGCGTCGGCGTAGAACTTGTTGACCAGTTCGGCGTGCTCTTCGACTTTCATCGATGCGTGCAGTGACATCACCGCGCCCGCAAGCACTTCCAGGTCGGAATCGTCGCCCTGGTAGTGCTTGGTGACGGCATCGCCGAACCAGTTGAGGTCGCCGTGCGCCGCAGCCTTGTAGGGCAACTGCTCACGCCGTGACGGGTCGGCGGCCGCCTTCTCCGCGAGCCGGCGGATGATGAAGTCGAGCTGGATGTACATCGGTTTCTCGCACCACAGGGTGCCGTCGTTGTCGAACACCGCGATACGTGCCTCGGGCACAACGCATTCCGGACCATCTTCGTCGGTGACGCGACGCACGAAGTCGACGATCGCCGGCTTCGTGGGGCCGTCCTTCCAGCAGCTGAGTTCGACCATCCTCACCCGCCGCGCGACGCGAGAAACTTGTCGAGCTCCTCGACAGCGTTGTTGATGGTGAACGACGCAGGCTCCTGTCGTGGCGGGAAGTCCTTGAAGGTCTCGAGGAACTGGGTCACGATCGCGGAGCCGTAGAACATCAGGAAGAGGCGGTCGATCATCCAGTCCCAGTAGGTGTTCGACGTGATGTCCGCGCGTTCGAAGGGGTCGGTCCGAAGGTTGAACAACTTCGGTGCCCGTAGCGGGGTGAACGGCTCGAACCACACCTGTAGCGTGCCGGGACAGCGCTGCTCCATGAACACGATCTTCCAGTTCTCGGCCCGGATGCCGAGCACGTCGCCGTCGTCGGAGAAGTAGATCATTCCGCGGCGGGGGCTCTTGTCCACCTCGCCGGTGAGGTAGGGCAGCAGGTTGAACCCGTCGATGTGGACCTTGTACGTCATGTCCCCGATCGCGTGGCCGGCCTTCAGCTTGTCGACGATGCCCGGATCACCGGCAGCCGCCAGAAATGTGGGCAGCCAGTCATGATGCTGCACAATCTCGTTGGACACCGAGCGTGGTTTGATCTTGCCGGGCCAGCGGATCATCTCCGGTATCCGGAATGCGCCCTCCCAGTTGGTGGCCTTCTCGCTCCGGAACGGCGTCGTCGCACCGTCCGGCCAACTATTGGCATGCGGGCCGTTGTCGGTGCTGTAGATCACGATGGTGTCCTCGGCGATACCGAGTTCGTCGACCAGATCGAGCAGCTGACCGACGTTGCGGTCGTGGTCGACCATCGTGTCGTGGTACGGCGACTGCCAACGGCCGGCTTGGCCTTTGCTCTCCGGCTTGGTGTGCGTCCGGAAGTGCATGTGCGTCATGTTCATCCAGACGAAGAACGGCGCGTCGGCGTCGTGCTGGCGCCTGATGAAATCGATGCACGCCGCGGTGGTCTCGTCGTCGATGGTCTCCATCCGCTTCTTGGTCAGCGGTCCGGTGTCCTCGATGCGCTGCTTACCCACTGGACCGTACCGCTCGTCCACCTCCCCGGTGTCCTCCTCGGTGGCCCACGAATGGATCACGCCGCGCGGCAGCAAGGCATTTCGCAGCAGCGGCGCCTCGTCGGCGGTGGGGTAGTCCTCGTGTTCGGGTTCTTCTTCGGCGTTGAGGTGATACAGATTGCCGAAGAACTCGTCGAACCCGTGCGCGGTGGGCAGGTACTTGTTGAGATCGCCGAGATGGTTCTTGCCGAACTGGCCGGTGGCATAGCCCAGCGGCTTGAGCAGTTCGGCGATCGTCGGGTCCTCCTTCTGCAGGCCGACATCCACGCCGGGCATGCCGACCTTGCTCATCCCGGTGCGATAGACGCTCTGCCCGGTGATGAACGACGAGCGGCCTGCGGTGCAGCTCTGCTCGCCGTAGCTGTCGGTGAACAGCATTCCCTCGTCGGCGATGCGGTCGATGTTGGGCGTGAAGTAGCCCATCATTCCGCGGCTGTAGCAACTGAGGTTGGAGATTCCGATGTCATCGCCCCAGATCACGAGGATGTTCGGCTTAGCATCGGGCATAGCGGGCTCCTTCATCGACACACCGACCCCCTGTCCGAACCTACGGGCTGATCTCCGTTCCCACAACGCTTTCGACAGCGACCTGGCAGCCAAGGCGGGCACCGGCGAAGTTCAGCGGCTGCCGGTACTGCCGTGCGGCGCCAGCCGGTGCAATTGAGTCACGTGCCGCGGCGACAGTTCCTCCAGGCACGTCACACCGAGCAGCTTCATGGTGCGGGTGAACTGGCCGGAGAGGATCTCGACGGCACGGTCGACGCCGGCCCGGCCACCGGCCATCAGCCCATAGAGGTACGCCCGACCGACGAGCGCGCACCGGGCGCCCAGCGCGACGGTTGCGACCACGTCGGCGCCGGACATGATGCCGGTGTCCACCAAAACCTCGACATCTGAACCGAATTCGGCCGCAATCCGCGGCAGCAGGTGGAACGGCACGGGCGCCCGGTCCAGCTGGCGGCCGCCGTGGTTGGACAACACGATCCCGTCGACACCCAGGTCAACCACGCGGCGCGCATCCTGAAGCGTCTGGATGCCCTTGACGACGAATTTGCCCGGCCACTGCGCCCTGATCCATGCCAGGTCGTCGAAGGTGATCGTCGGATCGAACATGGTGTCGAGCAGTTCTGCAACCGTGCCCGGCCAGCGGTCGAAGCTCGCGAAACTCAGCGGCTCGGTGGTGAACAGGTCGAACCACCAGTGCGGGTACCGTAGCGCGTCGAGCACCGTGCGCAGGGTGAGCGCCGGCGGGATCGTCATACCGTTGCGCGTGTCGCGCAGGCGTGCCCCGGCTACCGGCACGTCGACCGTCACCAACAGCGTATCGAAACCTGCCCGCGCCGCGCGCTCGACCAAAGCCATCGACGCGTCGCGATCGCGCCACATGTAGAATTGAAACCAATTACGGCCGTGTGGATTTGCGGCCTTGACGTCCTCGATCGACGTCGTACCCAGCGTCGACAGCGCAAACGGGATGCCGGCGCGGCCCGCCGCACACGCCCCGGCGATCTCGCCTTCGGCCCGCATCATCCGGGTGAATCCGGTCGGGGCGATGCCGAACGGCAGCGCGACCGGTGCACCGAGCACGTCCCACCCGGTGCGCACATGGGATACGTCGCGCAGGATCTCGGGATGAAACTCGATGTCGCGGAACGCTTGTCGGGCCCGCGCCAGCGAAATCTCTGCTTCCGCGGCCCCTTCGGTGTAGTCGAATGCGGCCTTCGGGGTGCGCCTGCGCGCGATCGCGCGCAGGTCCTCGATGGTCAGCGCAGAAGCCAGCCGCCGCGCGGCCGGGTCGAATCGCGGCTTCTTGAAGCCGATGAGCGGCGCGAAGTCCCCGGGGTTGGGAATGCGTCGCTTCATGGGGCAGCAGACTAACCTGCAAGGATGAATGGGGCCCGGGCGCTGCTCGACACGCTGGTGAGCAACGGCGTCGACGTCTGCTTTGCCAACCCCGGCACGTCGGAGATGCACTTCGTCGCCGCCCTGGACGATGTGCCCGCGATGCGCGGCGTGTTGACGCTGTTCGAGGGAGTGGCCACCGGCGCCGCCGACGGGTACGCCCGGATCGCGGGCCGGCCCGCCGCGGTGTTGCTGCACCTCGGTCCCGGCCTCGGCAACGGCCTGGCCAACCTGCACAACGCGAAGCGCGCCAGAGTGCCGATGGTCGTGGTCGTCGGCGACCACGCGACCTACCACAAGCAGTACGACGCGCCGCTGGAGTCCGACATCGACGCACTGGCGCACACCGTGTCGGGCTGGGTGCGCAGGACCGCAGCAGCAGAGGAGGTCGGTTCGGACACGCTCGACGCGATCATTGCCGCTACCGCCGCGCCGGGCCGGATCGCCACCCTGATCCTCCCGGCGGACGTGTCCTGGACCGACGGCGCGTCACCGGCCCCAGTCGACGCGACTTCGGCGCGCGAAAAGTCGCCTAGCGACCGTTTGCGCGCCGAAATCGCGGACATCGTGCGCAGCGGTGACCCGACGATGCTGTTGCTCGGCGGCGACGCGACCGGCGAGGAGGGGCTGACGGCGGCGTCGCGCATCGCGAAGGCCACCGGCGTGCGCACGCTCTGCGAGACGTTCCCGACGAGGCTGGCCAGGGGAGCGGGACGGCCCGCAGTGGAGCGGCTGGGCTACTTCGCCGAGGCCGCCGCCGCCCAACTCGACGGGGTGAAGCAACTGGTCCTGGCCGGCGCCCGCTCACCAGTGTCGTTCTTCGCCTATCCCGGTAAGCCCAGCGATCTGGTGCCGCCCGGCTGTGATGTTCATATCCTCGCCGAGCCCGGTCAGGCGACCGCGGCGCTGACCGCCCTGGCCGACGAGGTCGCCCCGGATTCGACGCCAGACCTGGTGCGGATGAACCGGCCGCCGCTGCCCGCCGGGGCGTTGACGGGCATGAGCATTGCCCAGGCCGTCGGGGCGCTGCTGCCCGGGGATGCGATCGTGGTCGACGAGTCGAACAC
>JBAPQQ010000503.1:0-5595 GCA_049280695.1 Mycobacterium sp. | reverse complement strand
CTCCCGGCCGGGTGATCGACCACCTCGAGCGCGGCACCCTCGACCTGAGCCGGTTGGACTACCTTGTGCTCGACGAGGCCGACGAGATGCTGACGATGGGCTTCGCCGAAGACGTCGAACGCATCCTCGCCGACACCCCCGAGTACAAGCAGGTGGCGCTGTTCTCGGCGACCATGCCACCGGCCATCCGCAGACTCAGCTCGAAATACCTGCACGACCCCGTCGAGGTCACCGTCGAGGCGAAAACGACCACCGCGGAGAACATTTCGCAGCGCTATATCCAGGTAGCCGGCCCCCGCAAGATGGACGCGCTGACGCGGGTGCTGGAAGTGGAGCCGTTCGAGGCGATGATCGTGTTCGTCCGCACCAAGCAAGCCACCGAGGAGGTGGCGGAAAGGCTTGTCGCGCGCGGGTTTTCGGCGGCGGCAATCAACGGCGACGTGCCGCAGGCCCAGCGGGAGCGCATTATCGCGGCGTTGAAGGAGGGCAGCGTCGACATCCTGGTCGCGACCGATGTCGCGGCCCGCGGCCTCGACGTCGAGCGCATCTCCCACGTTCTCAACTACGACATTCCCCAGGACACCGAGTCGTACGTGCACCGCATCGGCCGCACCGGCCGGGCCGGGCGCAGCGGCTCGGCACTGCTGTTCGTCTCTCCGCGGGAACGGCACCTGCTCAAGGCGATCGAAAAGGCGACCCGCCAAGAGCTCACCGAGGTCCAGCTGCCCACGGTCGAAGACGTGAACGCGCAACGGGTCGCCAGGTTTCGTGATTCCATCACCGATGCGCTCGGCGCGCCCGCCATCGACCTGTTCCGCGGCCTGGTCGAGGAGTACGAGCGCGAGCACGACGTTCCGATGGCCGATATCGCCGCGGCGCTGGCGGTGCAGTCACGCAACGGCGAGGAATTCCTGATGTCGCCCGAGCCTCCTCCGCAGCGGCGCACGGAGCGGCCCGAGCGGCCGGCCGGGCAGCGCAGGAACACGCAGCGGATGGCGGCGTACCGCATCGACGTCGGCAAGCGCAACAAGATCGGCCCCGGCGCGATCGTCGGCGCCATCGCCAACGAAGGCGGTCTGCACCGAAGCGATTTCGGCCACATCGCCATTCACTCGGACTTCTCGCTCGTCGAGCTTCCCGCGAAGCTGCCGCGGGAGACGCTCAAAGCCCTCGAACGAACCCGGATTTCGGGTGTGCTGATCAACCTGCAGCCCGACCGCAAAGCCAAGACCAAGCGGAAATGACGCTGTCGCGCGACGACGTCGGCGGCGCATGGCCGCCGCAACCGGACACCGACGCGCAGGGCGGCCTGGAGTCGATCTCGCGATCGGAGCGCGTCGCGTCGCTCACCGGCATCCGGGCAGTGGCGGCGCTGCTGGTGATGGGCACCCACGCCGCCTACACCACCGGCAAGTACCCGCAAGGCTATTGGGGCTCGTTCTACTCACGCATGGAGATCGGGGTGCCGATCTTCTTTGTGCTGTCGGGCTTTCTGCTGTTCGGTCCATGGGTGCGCGCTCTCGCCGAGGACCGCCCGCCGCCGTCGGTGCCCCGCTACGCGTGGCACCGGGTGCGACGCATCATGCCGGCCTACGCGATCACGGTGGTCGTCGCATATGTGCTGTACCACTTCCGCACCGCGGGCCCGAATCCCGGCCACTCGTGGCGCGGCCTGTTGCGTAACCTGACGCTCACCCAGGTCTACACCGACAACTATCTGTATTCGTATCTGCACCAAGGGCTTACGCAGATGTGGAGTCTGGCCGTCGAGATCGCGTTCTACGTCGCGCTACCGCTGATGGCGTTTCTGCTGCTGGTGGTGCTGTGCCGGCGGCGGTGGCACCCGCGTCTGCTGCTGGCGGGCGTGGTAGCGCTGACCCTGATCACACCGCTGTGGCTGGTTCTGGTGCATACCACCGGCTGGTTGCCTGACGGCGCACGGCTGTGGCTGCCCACCTATCTCGCGTGGTTCACCGGTGGCATGATCCTGGCGGTACTGGCTGTCATGGGCCGGCAGTGGTATGCCGCCGTCTGCCTACCGCTGGCGCTGGCATGCTATTTCGTCGTCTCGACTCCGCTCGGCGGTGAGCCCACCACCTCACCGCGAGAGCTGTGGGAGGCGTTGGCCAAGGCGGCGTTCTACGCGGTGATCGCGGCGCTGATGGTGGCGCCGCTGGCGCTGGGCAATCGCGGGTGGTACGCGCGGGCGCTGGCCAGTCGGCCGATGGTGTGGCTGGGCGAGATCTCCTACGAGATCTTCCTGATTCACCTCGTCGTGATGGAAATCGCGATGACCGACGTGCTGGGATGGCGCGTCTACACGGGCAACATCGTCACGCTGTTCGTCGTCACGCTGGTGATGACGATCCCACTGGCGTGGCTGCTGCACCGGTTCACCCGCGTGCGCGCCTAGCTGTCTCCAGTTCGATCGCGGACCAGGAAGGCCCCGCCGGCGAGCAGCAGGCCCACGACGGCGAGCGGAATCGACCACGCGCGCCGGGTCGACAACGCGGAATTGCAGGCATCGACATAGTGGGTCTGCGGAATCTGCGACGCCACTCCGGGCAATCCGAAGTTCGAGGCGGTGTCCGCTGCCGCATTGCCGAGGTTGTTGTCCTTCTCCCGCGCCGCCGACAGGTCGCCGGCGATAGCGTTGCCGCAGCCGACGCTGCCGTCGCTTCCGGACGCCGAAACGGGCACGAGCAGTGCGATGATGCCGGCCACCAGCAGCACCGCACCCGCAAGCAAGAGCAACCGCCGCGCGGTCATCGTCGCCTCCTCAGGTAGCGCAACACGTCGAACCGTCGATACCCCCGACGACGCGGCCCGAAACTAGACTCGGTTTTCCACCCGGTTTCTCACTCGGTTTTTCACTCGGTTTTTCCACTAGGGCCGGCACCACGAAGTCCTGCAGCATCTGAGTCTCGTCGGCGTCGCCGCGGCCGGGAAACATCAAGAGCGACGTGATCACCCGAACCAGCCACCGGGCTCGGCGTTCGACGGCTGCGGGATCGTCGGGCCCCAGCGAGTTCACGAACGCTGCAGTCAGCACGTTGATCACCTCTGACTGCTCCGCCATCTCCCCGCCGATCGGGGGCTCGCCGGCTGCGAACCACGACGCCAGCGCCGGGCTGCTGCGAACCGCCCGCAGCGCGGTGGTGATGCCGGCGACGAGGCGGTCGGCCGGGTCCTGGACGTCCTTGATCTGGTCGCCGAGTTCGCCGAACAGCCGGTAGGCCTCGCGGTTGACAAAGGCCTTGTAGAGAACTTCGCGGTTGTTGAAGTAGCGGTACAGCGTCGCCCGTGAACAACCTGCGGCCCCGGCGATCTCGTGCATGCCGACAGCGGCTGCATCGCGTTCGGTGAACAGTTTTCCTGCAGCGTCGAGAATCCGGTCGGCGGCGACCTCGCTGCGGCTGGCCGCGAGCCAGTCGCCCGCCATCAGCAGATCACCCTGAACGGCACCGACAGCGGACGCCGCACGTAGCTGCCGCCGGCCCAGACGACGGCGTCTTCGTCTATCTCGAAATCCGGGCAGCGGGCCAGCAATTCGGTCAGTGTGACGCGTGCCTGCATTCGTGCCGCGGCGGCACCGAGGCAGTGATGGGCACCGTGGCTGAATGTCAGGATCTTGGCAGGACGACGCGTGACGTCGAGTTCGCCTGCGTCGGGGCCGTATTGGCGTTCGTCACGGTTGGCCGACCCGTAGAGCAGCAGCACCTTGCGGCCGGCCGGAATCGTCGTGTCGCCGATCGTCACGTCGCGGGTGACCGTGCGGGCCAGGCCCTGCACGGGGGAGGTGAGCCGCAGCAGTTCGTCGACTGCGTCGGAGATCAGCTCGGGCCGATGCGCCAACAGCCTGCGCTGGTCGGGCCGTTGGTGCAGCAGTTGCACTGACCCGCCGAGCATTCCGGTGGTGGTGTCGTTGCCGCCGGTGACCATCGTGAACGTGAACGCCAGCACAGCGAGCGTGCCGGCGATGTCGCCGTCGGCCCCGACGCCGGCGGCGACGAGATGCGACACCGTGTCGTCCGCGGGCTCGCGACGCCGGCGCTCGATCAGCTCGGTGAAGTACGCCATCATCGAGCCCACCGCGTCGCCGACGGACGCCAGCGCGCCGCCGATCCCCCCTTCGGCGGTGTTGGCCGCGACGATCGCCTCGGTCCAGCCGTCGAACTGCGTGCGGTCTTGCTCGGGTACACCGAGGTAGTGGGCGACCACCATCGACGGCAGCGGCTTGAACAGCTCGGCCACGATGTCACCGCCGCCGTCGGCCAGCAGCCGCTCCAGGCGCTCGACGACGAACGAGCGCACCGCCGGCTCGACGGCCTCCACCTGGCGTGGGGTGAAGCCGCGCGCCACCAGCTTGCGAAACTCGGTGTGCACCGGCGGATCCTGCATGACCATCGGTGGATTATCCCGCAGGCCAATCATTTCCAGTTCGCCGTAGTTGACGGTGAGGCCCTGCGCCGAGGAGAACGTCTCGTGGTCGCGCGCCGCGGACCAGACGTCGGCGTGCCGCGACAGCACCCAGTAGTCGTGCTCGGGGTTCTCCCGCGGCACGACGTGATGGACGGGATCGTGGTCGCGCAGGGCTTGGTACATCGGCCACGGGTGGGGCCACGTCTGCGCGGTGGCCAGCCGGAAAGAGGCAGGATGGGACACCGATATCGTGTCGGCCCCCTCGAAACCCAAACCTCGGCGGTCGCTCACGGCGTGTCGCCGCCCCGGTGTAAGTGTCGCGGCAGCGCAGCCGACATCGCATGAGACAAATCTGCCAACATGTCTAATTCGTACGACACCAAGCCGACGCTGTCAATGCTCGCGGCTAGATCGCGGCACCTGGGTTCAGAATTCCGGCCGGGTCCAGCGCCTCCTTGATGCGCCGGTTCAACGCCATCGCCTCCGGCCCGAGCTGGCCCGCCAGCCACGGTCGCTTCAGCCGGCCCACGCCGTGCTCGCCCGTGATCGTTCCGCCCAGGCTGATCGCGAGGTCCATGATCTCGCCGAAGGCCACCTCTGCGCGCTCCTTCATGGCCTCGTCGCTTGGGTCGTACACGATCAGCGGGTGGGTGTTGCCGTCGCCGGCATGCGCGATCACCGAGATCATCACGTCTTTCTCGGCGGCGATGCGCGCGATCCCCGTGACGAGGTCCCCCAGCCGGGGCAGCGGCACGCCGACGTCTTCGAGCAGTAGCGTTCCTTTGGCCTCGACTGCGGGAATCGCGAAGCGGCGCGCGGCCACGAACGCCTCGCCCTCGTCGGGGTCGTCGGTCGAGAAGACCTCCGTCGCACCGCTTTCCGTGAAGACCCTCGCGATAACTGAAGCGTCCTCGCCGGCCGAGGCACCGCGTTCGTCGGACCCGGCGATCACCAGCGCCGCGGCTGTGCGGTCCAGCCCCATCCTCAGTGCGTCCTCGACCGCGTTCACGGCTACCGAATCCATGAACTCGAGCATCGACGGGCGCATCCGGCTCGACACCGCCAGGATTGCGTCGATGGCCGCCTGCAGCGACGCGAACGTCGCGACCACGGTGCTCGACGGGTGCGGTGCCGGCAGCAGTCGCAGCGTGATCTCCGTGACCACACCCAGTG
>JBAPQQ010000502.1:0-11198 GCA_049280695.1 Mycobacterium sp. | reverse complement strand
ACCATCTGCTCTTCGCGCAAGCGGCTCATCGCCCAACGCCGGCTAGCCACCGCATTGGTCAGACCCGAGCGCCGCACCAAGCGCGACATCCTGGCGGCCGCAGCCATCCTCGTGGTCGTCGTCGTGGTCGGGGCCTTGATCTGGTGGAAAAGCGACGCGCGGGGCACGATCAGCCGGCCTGCCGCCGCGCCGTCGCCGACGATCAGCGTCGCGCGAGCCGTGCCGGCCAACCTGCGCCAGCTCTGGACCGCGCCGAGCCTCGGCACCAACGAGCCCGTGATCGTCGCGAGCACCGTCGTCACTGGTGAGGGCCGCGAGATGGTGGGCCGGGATCCCGCGACCGGGCAGCCGCGATGGTCCTTCGCGCGGGACCGCGACCTGTGTGGCATCACCTGGGTGTACGACTTGGCGGTCGCCGCCTATCCCGACAGCCGCGGCTGCGGACAGGTGAGCACGGTCAAGGCGCGCACCGGCGAACGCGGGCCGACGCGGACGTCCTACGCCGACAAGCAGGTCAAGCTCTCCACCGACGGCACCACGGTGCTGTCCGCGGGGCACACCCGCATCGAGATGTGGCGCTCCGACATGGTGCGCACTCTGGCCTATGGCGACATCGACGCTCCGATCAACCCGCCGGTACCGCCAAACCCGCCCTGCGAGTTCCTGTCGACGGCCGCCAGCTCGTCGGCCGCGGCGATCCTGGAGACCTGCAGCAGCTTCCCCGATGTCCGGCTGACCCTGCTGAAGGTCTCCAAGGAGGACGTCGAACCGGAAGAACGATACGTACAGCAGCCGGGCCTCAAGGCCGATGCCGGCGCGAAGGTGATCGCGGTCTCCGACCTGCGCACCGCGGTCTACCTGCCGCTGCCGCAGCCGCGGGTCGCGGTCTACGACGAGAGCGGCCAGGAGGCGGCCAGCACACTGCTGCCCCGCGCGCCGGGCCCCGACCTCACAGTGTCGCGCGCCGGTGACGTGATCACGGTCTGGACCGGCGACAGCGTCGCGGTGCTCGACGGTGGCAGCTTGGCGTTTCGCTACACGGTCGCGCCGGGCAGCGCGGTGCCGCTGGGGCCGGGCGAGATGATGGCCGACCGGCTACTGATCCCGGTCACCGGAGGCATCGGCGTGTACGAGCCGAAGACGGGTGCCTTCGAGCGCATCATTCCCGTCGACCGCGGCAGGATCACCGGACCTGTCGTCTTGGGCGTCGTCGGCACCACCGTCGTGGAGCAGCGCGGCGATACGGTCGTCGCACTCGGCGCTGCGCCCTAGCGACGAGCCTCAGCTGACCTCCGGGCTGAAGCCGGCGAGGGGCTTGCCCGACTTCCAGTGCTTGAGCAACGCATTCGCCAGCTCGCGGTAGGCCGCCGAGCCTTTGTTCTTGCGACCGGCCAGGATCGAGGATCCCGACGCGGTGGCCTCGGCGAACCGCACGGTTCGGGGGATCGGCGGCGCCAGCACGGGCAGGTCGTAGCGGTCGGCGACGTCGAGCAGCACGTCGCGGCTGTGGGTGGTACGCGAGTCGTACAGGGTGGGCAGCGCCCCAAGCAACTTCAGGTCCGGGTTGGTGATCTGCTGCACGTCGGACACCGTTCGCAGCAACTGACCCACACCGCGGTGCGCGAGGGTCTCGCACTGCAACGGCACGATCACCTCGTCGGCGGCAGTCAGCCCGTTGAGCGTCAGCACGCCCAGCGACGGCGGGGTGTCGATGAGGATGACGTCGAACTGGCCCCGGTCCGAAGTGGCCGACTCCGCGGACCCGGTGATCTTGGCCAGCGCGCGCTTGAGCGCATATTCGCGGCCGGCGCGCATCAATAGCATCGCCTCAGCGCCGGCCAGGTCGATGTTGGCGGGCAGCAGGGTCATGCCCTCGGCGGTGTCCACCAGCGCCGTCGACGGCTCCACCTCGCCGAGCAGCACCTCGTGCACCGACACCGGCAACTTGTCCGGGTCGTGGCCGAGGGAGAACGTCAAACACCCCTGCGGGTCGAGGTCGATGAGCAGAACGCGCCGACCCTTCTCCGCCATCGCCGCCCCCAACGAGGCGACCGTCGTGGTCTTGGCGACCCCACCTTTCTGGTTGGCCGCTGCCAGTACTCGGGTCACGCTGCTATCCAAGCACGCACGCCGTCCGCGCCACGGTTGGTGGGGCAGAATCTTTCACGTGGCGCCCCAAACGCACCGGCTGCTCCTGCTCAGGCACGGCGAAACCGAGTGGTCGCTCTCCGGACAGCACACCAGCCGCACCGAACTCGACCTCACCGACGTCGGCCGCGCGCAGGCGAAATCCGCCGGCGAGACGCTGGCCCGGATGCAACTGGACAATCCGTACGTCGTCAGCAGCCCGCGCAAACGCGCGCTTGTCACCGCGGAGCTCGCCGGCCTGACCGTCGACGAAGTGACACCGCTGATCAGCGAGTGGGATTACGGCGACTACGAGGGCACCACCACCGACGAGATCCGCAAGGCGGTGCCCGACTGGCTGGTGTGGACGCACGGCTGTCCTGGAGGTGAGACCGTCGCCGAGGTTGGCGAGCGTGCAGACCGGGCCATCGCGATGGCGCTGGAGCACATGGAGTCGCGCGACGTCCTGTTCGTCGGGCACGGCCACTTCTCGCGTGCCGTGCTGACCCGCTGGATCGAGCAGCCGATGTACGAGGGAATCCGGTTCGCGATGGTGGCTGCCACCATCGCGGCGTGCGGTTTCGAGCACAACGTGCGTCAGATCAGCCGCCTCGGCATCACCGGCTACCCGCGGCCGCTGTACCGATGAACCCGTCGTTCGTCCTCAGCGGCCCGGGCGGAACGGTCGTCGCACAAGGTGTGGCCCACTCGTATTCCGACGTTGCATCCGCGCAGGCCGCCCTGCAATCCGGACAGGCCCCAATCGTGTTGGGCGCGTTGCCGTTCGACGTGAGAAAGGCGGCTGCGCTGACGGTACCGCAGTCCTACGAGTTCACAGACGCGGTGCCGCTGCGGCCATCAGCCCCCTGCCGCCGGCGCGGATCACCGTCACCATCCCGCCCGCCGAGGAGCACGGGAGGCGGATCCACCGCGCGCTGGCCGCGCTGCGTGACCCGTCCTACGGTTTGCGCAAGGTGGTGCTCGCGCGCGCTCTGCAAGTCTCGGCGGACTCGCCGTGGGACGTTCTCACGATCTTGAGCCGACTGGCCGAGGCGGACCCGCACGCGTACGCCTACCTGGTGGACCTGTCACCGGCCGGGACCGGCTACCGCGGCCGCACACTGGTGGGCGCGAGCCCCGAACTGCTTGTCGCCCGCCACGGAGACAGGGTGACGTGCCAGCCGTTTGCCGGTTCGGCGCCGCGATCGGCGGACCCGCAGGCCGACCGCGCCCAGGGCGCCGCGCTGGCCGAATCGGCCAAGAACCGGGTCGAGCACGCACTCGTGGTCGACGAGATGCGCAAGGCTCTCGACCCGCTGTGCGTCGACCTGCAGATCGCGCCGACCCCCCAACTGAGCAGCACCGCCGCGCTTTGGCACCTGAGCACCCCGATAACCGCTCGGTTGCGTGAATCATCAACGACAGCAATCGATCTCGCGCTTACGTTGCATCCGACACCTGCGGTCGGCGGCGTGCCGGCCGACGCCGCCGCCGCGATGATCGCCGACCTGGAAGGCGACCGCGGCTTCTACGCGGGCACCACCGGGTGGTGCGACGGCCTCGGAGACGGCCGCTGGGTGGTGTCGATCAGGTGCGCGGAGATATCGGCAGACCAATTGACCGCTCGCGCGTACTCAGGCGGCGGGATAGTCGCAGACTCCGACGTGGACGACGAGATCGCGGAAACCACAGCGAAGTTCAGGACCATCCTGTCAGGGCTCGGCGTCGCGGCATGATCCGGCGCGTCCGCTCCGGCGACGAGGCCGAGATCACCGCGATGATCTACGAGCTGGCCGAATTCGAACGTGCCGCAGACCAGTGCCGCGTCACCGAAAGCGACATGCGCACAGCGCTTTTCGGCCCGAATCCGACAGTGCAGGGGCATGTCGCCGAAGTCGGCGGCGAGATCGCGGCAAGCGCCCTGTGGTTCCTGAGCTTCTCGACATGGGAAGGCACGGCCGGAATCTATCTGGAGGACCTGTTCGTCCGTCCGGCGTTTCGCCGCCGCGGCCTGGCCCGCGCGCTGCTGCGAGAGTTGGCACGGGAATGCGTCGCCAACGGATACACCCGGCTGACATGGGCGGTGCTGGCCTGGAACGTCGACGCGATTGCGTTGTACGAAGCGATCGGCGGCAAGCCGCTGAGCGAGTGGGTCAACTACCGGGTGTCGGGGTCGGCGTTGTCCGATCTGGCCGAATCCGATTGATAGGCAGCCCATCTCAGCGCCAATGGACTGAACAGCAGCCCGAGTGTGAGCAGCGCGACGACGCCCAGCGGTATGCCGAACTCCGGGCGGTGCGAGCCGGACAGCATGTAGTACGCCACCGGCAGCAGCAGCAGTTGGGTGAACACCGCGACGCCGCGCCCCCAGCGTCGTCCCTGCCACAGCGCCCACCCGGCGGCCCCCACGGCGGCACCGAACAGCAGGATCATGCCCGCGGTTCCGAACGCGATCTTCGCGTCGCCACCCCGCACGCCGCCGACTAGCAGCGCCAGTGCGAAGATCAGCGCAGCAAGACCCTCCAACGCGACCACCACGCCGGCACCCCGGACTGGTGCGGGCACTGAAGGCATCACGGCCTCAGGGTAGAACGTGGATAGGCTCTTGCTTCGTGCGCGCAGTGCTGATCGTCAACCCCAATGCGACGTCGACCACACCGGCGGGACGCGACCTGCTGGCCCACGCATTGGAAAGCCGCGCGCATCTGACCGTCACGCACACCGACCACCGCGGTCACGCGATCGAGATCGCCCGCGCGGCCGCCGCGGAGCACGTGGACGTGATCATCGTGCACGGCGGCGACGGCACGGTGAACGAAGTGGTCAACGGCGTTTTGGGGCTGCCGGACGGCCTGCTGCCGGCCAGCGCGCCCGCCATCGGCGTGGTACCCGGCGGATCGGCCAACGTGTTCGCGCGCTCGCTTGGCATCAGCGCCGACCCCGTCGAGGCCAGCAACCAGCTCGTCGACCTGCTCGGCGCGCACCAACACGACCGCAGCTGGCGGCGGATCGGCTTGATGAACTGCGGCGAGCGCTGGGCGGTGTTCACCGCGGGCATGGGTGTGGACGGCGAGGTGGTCGCCGCCGTGGAGGCACAGCGCGAGAAGGGCAGGAAGGTGACGGCCGCGCGCTACATCCGCACCGCGGTGCCGCTCGTGCTGCGCAGCGCCCGCCGCGAGCCGACGATGACGCTGCACCTGCCGGAGCGAGAGCCGATCGGCGGCGTGCACTTCGTGTTCGTGTCAAACTCCAGCCCGTGGACGTACGTCAACAACCGGTCGGTGTGGACGAATCCGGCCACGACGTACGAAACCGGCATCGGCGTGTTCGCGACCACGGGCATGAACGTGTTCGCCAACCTGCGGCTGGTCCGCCAGATGCTTTCCAAGCGACATCGCATGCAGGCCAAGCACTTGGTCCGCGAGGACGATCTTCCGTGGCTTCATGTGACCTCGACCACACCCGTGGCCACCCAGATCGACGGGGAGTACGTGGGACCCCGAGAGACCATGACGTTCACCGCGGTGCCTGACGCTCTGGAAGTGTTGGCCCCACCGCCGAAAACGCGCTGACCTGCGCAGACAACATCGCCCGGGCCATTTCAGGGCGTAAGCGGAGCCAACGTAGTACAAACGGGTAAGGAAATGCCGAACATTGCCCGATAGTGACATTGCACACGAGTAAAGCGCGGACTATTGACATCTGTTGAGCCTGTGAAACGATCGGTTGCAACAGTGCCGAAACATTTCCCGCGCACGCATTAACAGCCGAATAACCGTGCGCCCGCGTGCGCACGCAACAAGGAGTATTTACATGGATTGGCGCCACAAGGCGGTCTGTCGTGACGAGGATCCGGAGCTGTTTTTCCCGGTGGGCAACAGCGGCCCCGCACTCGCCCAGATCGCGGAGGCCAAGCTGGTCTGCAATCGCTGCCCGGTGACCACCGAGTGCCTGACGTGGGCGCTCGATTCCGGCCAGGACGCCGGTGTCTGGGGCGGCATGAGCGAAGACGAGCGCCGTGCGCTGAAGCGCCGCAACGCGCGGACGCGAGCGCGCAGCTCAGTCTGAACTCCTCGCAGATAATTCCCCGCGCTGAAAATTCGCGCAGTAATTTGCTGCCCTAAGTAGCCGCACGGTCCCTATTGCGGAGCGCGTGCGCGCCGGCCCAGCGGTAACCGCAACACCACGTCGGTGCCGCCGCCGGCCGCGTCGTGCATGCCCAGCGAACCGTCCAGTTCGGTCGACACCAGGGTTCGCACGATCTGCAGCCCCAGCCGATCGGATTTCTCCAGGCTGAAGCCCGCCGGCAACCCGCTGCCGTCATCGTGCACGACGAGGTCGAACCAGCGCGACGAACGCTCGGCCCGGATGGTCACGCTCCCACCGCCTGCTGAGTCGTAGGCGTGCTCGATGGCGTTCTGCACCAGCTCGGTGATGACCATGATCAGCGCAGTTGCGCGGTCACTGTCCAGCGTGCCCAGGGTGCCGTCCCGCCGCACTCGGACCCGGGAGTCGACACCGGCGAGGTCGTTCATGATCGGCAGGATTCGGTCCACCACCTCGTCGAGGTTCACCTCCTCGTCGACCGACATCGACAGCGCATCGTGCACCAAAGCGATCGACGACACCCGCCGCACCGATTCGATCAGCGCCTCACGCCCTTCCGGGTTGGTGGTGCGGCGGGCCTGCAGCCGCAGCAGCGCGGCAACGGTCTGCAGGTTGTTCTTCACGCGGTGATGGATCTCGCGGATCGTCGCGTCCTTTGAGAGCAGGGCGCGGTCGCGGCGTTTGATTTCGGTGACGTCGCGGATGAGCACCGCAGCCCCGAGCGACTCGTGGTGGGACATCAGCGGCAGCGTGCGTAGCAGTACTGCCGCGCCTCCGGCGTCGACCTCCAGGCGCATGCTGGAGCCGCCGGCGAGCGAGTCGAGAACGTGCTCGGCGAGTTCCTGCGCCTCGAACGGATCGGAGATCAGCGGCCGAGTCACCCGAACGAGGTTGTGCCCCTCCAGCTCCGAGTTCAGGCCCATGCGGTGATAGGCCGAGATCGCGTTCGGACTGGCGAATACCACGTCGCCGTTGACGTCCAGCCGGATGAACCCGTCTCCGACCCGGGGGCTGGACCGCGACACCGCCAGGTCGCCGACGTTGGGAAACGTGCCTTCCGAAAGCATCTGCAGCAGATCGTTCGAGCAGTCGAGGTAGGCGATTTCCAGCGGGCTCGACTTGCGGCGCGTCGTCACCGCGGCCTGGTGGGTGAGCACCGCGACCACCGCATCGCCGTGCCGTACGGGCACGGCTTGCACCCCGGCTCCGGTCTCTGCGCTGCCGATCGTGCCCGACTCGAAGGCGGCCGCCACGTTAGGCCACTGCCCGGCGCCGGCGACCGTGCCCACGGCGTCGGTCAGCAGCACCGTCGGCGCCGTGGTGGGCCGGCACTGGGCCACGCAGACGAGCGCGCCGTCGTCGCGGCGAACCCACATCAGATAGTCGGCGAAGGACAGGTCCGCCAGCAGCTGCCACTCCCCGACCACGGCATGCAGGTGATCGACGGCATCGCCGGGAAGGACGGTGTGCTCGGCAAGCAGTTCACCGAGAGTGGACATCGAACGGGCTAGTCGATCACTGCGATGAGGTCACCGGCACGGATGACGTCGCCTACCGCGACGGTGACCTGCGTCACCCTCCCGGCCTTTTCGGCGTGCACCGGAATCTCCATCTTCATCGACTCCAGCAGCACCAGGGTGTCGCCTTCACCGACGTGATCGCCCTCGCTGACCACGACCTCCAGCACGCTGGCCACGATTTCCGCGCGAACGTCCTCGGCCATCACTACCCCGTTCTCGTCGCCCGACTCGGCCTTCATCGAACCACACGGCGATGAGCGCTTGCGCGAAGAGCAGAGAGCGCCGATGAGCGTTGCGCGAAGAGCAGAGTGCGTGCGTCGTCGTGAGAGGATGGTCACGAGTACGACTGGCGCCGAACGCGTGCGCGCAGAGCAGACAGATGGGACCAGGAGGATCAGATGGCCAAGCGTGGCCGCAAGAAGCGTGACCGCAAGCACAGCAAGGCCAACCACGGCAAGCGGCCCAACGCCGGAGCCAAGAAGTAGCTTTCCCCGCGCCGAGATCAGGGTTGTTGCACGCTCGAGCCGGGTTTTGCGTGCAGGTAACCCGAGTTCGGCGGGCGAGCGTTCTAGTACCTGATGATCGTGGTGCGGCTGATCTCCAGCATTAGCCGCTGGCGCAGACGTTCGGGGGCCTTCTCACCGCCGCACTTGGCGGCGATCAACTGCTTGATGCGCTCCTCGACGCCGTACTGGCGCAGGCAGCCGGGGCATGCCTCCAGGTGATGGCGCAGCTTGTCGCGGGTCTCGGGCGTGACCTCACCGTCGAGCAGGGTCCACACCTCCGCCATCACGGCCGCACAGTCGGGATGATCGGGGTCGACCGGGCCGACCGGCGGACGGAATTCACTTTCGCTGCTGGTCTGCTCTTCGCGCGAGCGCTCATCGCTGCTGGTCTGCTCGTCGCGCGAGCGCTCATCGCTCACGATGGCACCTCTTCCGTCGCGTGCCCCCGCATGAACCCACGATCCCTGGCCACATCGGCGAGCAGGCTGCGCAGTTGACGCCTGCCACGGTGCAGCCGTGACATCACGGTGCCGATCGGAGTGTCCATGATCTCGGCGATCTCCTTGTACGGGAAGCCTTCGACGTCCGCGTAGTACACCGCCATACGGAACTCCTCCGGCAGCGCCTGCAACGCCTCCTTGATCTCGCTGTCGGGCAGCGCCTCGAGCGCCTCGACCTCCGCCGAGCGCAAACCCGTCGACGAATGTTCCGCATTGGCCGCCAGCTGCCAGTCGGTGATCTCGTCCGTCGGGTACTCCGCGGGCTGGCGCTGGCGCTTGCGGTAGCTGTTGATGTAGGTGTTGGTCAGGATCCGGTACAGCCAGGCCTTGAGGTTGGTGCCCTCTCTGAACGACCGGAATCCGGCATAGGCCTTGACCATGGTTTCCTGCAGCAGGTCTTCGGCGTCGGCGGGGTTGCGCGTCATCCGCAACGCGCCGCCGTAGAGCTGGTCGATCAGCGGGATCGCGTCACGTTCGAAACGCGCGGTCAGCTCGGCGTCGCTCTCCTGCCGGGGCTGCTCCGACGGCGTCACGCCGTCGCCGTCCGTCATTGCGGTCCCTTCCCACGCATCACCGAACACAACCGGCATCCACACCGGTGGTTCGAGGCACGCCGTCGTCACCAAGACTCCTACCTCAATCGTAGAACCGCGAGCTTGATAAGCCCGGACTGCACCCAACAACGCCAGTTCAGATCGCGGTCATTCCCCGGGTAGCCTCGCACCGAGACTGCATCTGGCGTGGAAAAGTGCGAGTGCGGACCACGCGGAATGCAATTTCGGCGCGGGGCTAAGGTCGTCGCCATGTCCCTTTCCGGCAAGACCATGTTCATCTCGGGTGCCAGTCGCGGGATCGGCCTCGCGATCGCCAAGCGGGCGGCGGCCGACGGTGCCAACATCGCGCTGGTCGCCAAGACCACCGAACCGCATCCCAAGCTGCCCGGCACGATCTACACCGCGGCCAAAGAGGTCGAGGACGCCGGCGGTCAGGCGCTTCCGATCGTCGGCGATATCCGCGACGGCGACATGGTGGTAGCCGCGGTCGCCAAGGCAGTGCAGCAGTTCGGCGGCATCGACATCTGCGTGAACAACGCATCGGCGATCAACCTCGGCTCGATCACCGAGGTGCCGCTCAAGCGCTTCGACCTGATGAACGGCATCCAGGTGCGCGGCACATATGCGGTATCGCAGGCCTGCATCCCGCACATGCGTGGTCGGGAGAACCCGCACATCCTCACGCTCTCCCCGCCGCTCAGGCTGGAGCCCAAGTGGCTGAAGCCCACCCCGTACATGATGGCGAAGTACGGAATGACGCTGTGCGCCTTGGGGATTGCGGAGGAACTGCGTGACGAGGGCATCGCGTCGAACACGCTGTGGCCGCGCACGATGGTGGCCACCGCCGCGGTGCAGAACCTTCTCGGCGGCGAGGCGGCGATGGCGCGGTCGCGCAAGCCCGAGGTGTACGCCGACGCCGCGTATGTGGTCGTCAACAAGCCGGCCAACGAGTTCACCGGCAACACCCTCTTGTGCGAGGACGTGCTCGTCGAGTCCGGCGTCACCGACCTATCGGTGTACGACTGCGTGCCGGGCAGCGAGCTCGGCGTCGACCTCTGGGTGGACACCCCCAACCCGCCGGGTTACACCGGGCCTTAGAGCAGCGTGGCCTGATGGCCGTGCGGTTCGGCCGGTTCGATCAGCTCCGGGCCGTTGTTTCGCACGCTGTTGACCAGAGTCGAGATTTCGCGAATTTCCAAGTGCGACAGGTCGGCTCGCACGGTGAGCAGCTCGTCGTCGAGCGCGCTGTCCGGGTCGAGCCAGCGGTCCCAGTCGCGTTCGTCGATCATCAGCGGCATCCGATCGTGAATCTCGGCGAGCGGGCCGACGGCGTCGGTGGTGATGATCGTGCAACTCAGCAACGGGGGCGAATCCTTCGGGGCATCTTTGGGCCGCCACGTCGACCACAACCCGGCCATGCAGATCAGGTCGTCGTCACCGGGCGTCAAGAAGAACGGCGTCTTGCGTGCCTTCCTGCCCGACGGGGTGTCGGGATTGGCCCGCCATTCGTACCAGCCGGTCATCGGCACCAGGCAGCGCTTGCTTTTCGCCGACGAGCGGAACGCCGGCGACGTGGTGACCTTGTCGGCGCGGGCGTTGATCAGCAGCGGACCCTTGCCGTCGGGCGCACCGTTGGGGCCGGCCTTGGCCCACGGCGGCACCAGGCCCCACCGCATCAACCGAAGCCGGCGCGTCGGGTCGTCGTCGGGCTCGGTGTGCCTGCTCACGACCGTCGCAACGGTGTTCGTCGGCGCGACGTTGTAGTTGGGTCCGGCAGCGTAGTTGGGCCCCGCAGCGTAGCTGGGCCCCGCACTGCCGCTCTGCGCCGAGGTGGCCTCGTCGATCGCATGGATCTTCTCGGCCAGCAGCTTCGGATCGGTGGTC
>JBAPQQ010000501.1:0-13938 GCA_049280695.1 Mycobacterium sp. | reverse complement strand
GCGTCGAGAAGTTCGAAAACCCGCTCGGCGCTTGCCCTTCCGGATTGCAGCGTGTTGTACAGGGCCGCGACCTGGGTCAGCGGCTGGTTGAACTGACGCACGTACTGGGTGAAAGCCTGGATGCTGCCCAGCGTGATCGGCCCGGTGGCCACTTGCAGGCCGCCGACGACCGCCACCGCGACGTAGCTGAGGTTGCCGATGAACATCGTGAACGGTGACACCAGCCCTGAAATGAACTGGGCGCCGAAGCTGGCGTTGTACACGTCGGCGTTGAGCTCACGGAACTTCTGCTGCGCATGCGCCCTGTGCCCGAATGTCTTGACCAGTGCGAAGCCGCTGTAGGTCTCTTCGATGTGCGCGTTGAGGCGGCCGGTGTTGGCCCATTGCGCGACGAACAGCCGCTGCGATCTGCGCGCGATCGCCCGAGTGACCCACAGCGACAACGGAACTGTCAGCACCGTGATCACCGCGAGCAACAGCGAGATCGTCAGCATCATCACGAGTACGGCAACCACGGTCAGCACCGAGGTCAGCAACTGGCTGATCGTCATCGCCAGCGATGCCTGGACGTTGTCGATGTCGTTGGTGACCCGGCTCAGCACCTCGCCGCGTTGCCGGGCATCGAAGTACGACAACGGCAGCCGGTGCACCTTGTCTTCGACGTCGGCCCGCAAGGCCACCATCGTGCGCTGCACGGTGACGTTCAGCAGCCGGAACTGGGCCCAAACCATCAGGGCGGCAAGCAGATAGAGGGTCAGCGCGAGCAGCAGTGTCCGGCCCACCGCGGCGAAGTCGACGCCCACGCCCGGCGTCACGTTCGTCCGCGACAACAAGTCGGCGAACATCCCGTCCCCGCGCGCCCGCGCGGCCGCGACTGCCTGCTCCTTGGTGATGCCCGCCGGTAGCTGCCGCCCGATCACCCCGTTGAACAGCAGGTCGGTGGCGTGGCCGAGGAGTCGCGGGCCGACGACGCCGATCGCGATCCCGCCCACGCCCAATGCGATCACCGCCGCGGTCAGACCACGCTGTGGGGTCAGCCGCGTCAACAGCCGGATCGCCGTGCGCCGGAAGTCTCGGGACCGTTCCGGCGGCGGCGGCGTACCGTCGCGCATCGCCATCCGCATCGGCGCGCCCATCAGGTGCGCGCCCCCACCGCTTGCGAGTCGGCGAGCTCCGCATACTCGGCGCACTCGGCGAGCAGGTATTCGTGGGTGCCGGAGCCGACCACCCGGCCGTCCTCGACGACGATCACGTGGTCGGCTTCGGCGACGGTCGAAATGCGCTGCGACACGATGATGACGGTCGATCCCGCCGAAACCTCCTGCAGTGCAGCGCGTACCCGGGCGTCAGTGTGCACGTCGAGCGCCGAGAAGGCGTCATCGAACAGATAGATCGCCGGTCGGCGTATCACTGCGCGCGCGATCGCCAGCCGCTGGCGTTGCCCACCGGAGAAGTTGATACCGCCTTGCGCCACCGGCATTTCCAGGCCGTGCGGCCGTACGAAGTCCTCGGCGGACGCCACCCGTAGCGCCTCCCACATCTCGGCCTCGCTCGCGTCGGCTTTGCCGTAGCGCAGGTTGTCGGCCACCGTGCCAGAGAAGAGATAGCCACGCTGTGGCACCAAACCTATTGCCGACCATAGCTTCTCGGTGTCGTAGTCGCGCACGTCGACACCGTCGATCATCACCGCACCCGCCGTCACGTCGTAGAGCCGGCAGATCAATGCGATCAGCGTCGACTTGCCCGAACCGGTGCTGCCCACGATCGCAGTCACGCTTCCGGGCTGGGCGGTCAGCGAGATATCCTTCAGCACAGGTCGATCCGCACCCGGATAGGAAAACGTCGCTGACTCCAATACCAGCAGCCCGGCCTTCGGCGCGACCGGCACCGCATCCCGGGGACTGCCGACGGTGGGGCTGGTGGACAACACATCCGTGATCCGTTCGGCGCACACCGACGCCCGCGGCAGCAGGATGAGCAGGAAGGTGGCCATCATGACGGCCATCAGGATCTGCATGAAGTAGGAGAGGAACGCGATCAGCGAGCCAACCTGCATCTGGCCCGCGTCGATGCGCCACCCGCCGAACCAGATCAGCGCGACGCTGGAAAGGTTGATCACCAGCGTGGTGACCGGCAGGAGCAGCGCCTGCCAGCGTCCGGCACCGAGCGCTGCATCCGACAACGCCTGGCTCGCCTCGCCGAAACGCCTGCGTTCGACGGCTTCGCGGGCGAAAGCCCGGACGACGCGAATGCCCGACAACTGCTCGCGCAGGACCCGGTTGAGGTTGTCGATCAGCTGTTGCATGCGGCGGAAGATCGGCAGCATCCGCGACACGATCAAGTAGTTGGCGATCGCCAGCACCGGCACGCTGATCAGCAGCAGCCACGAGAGCCCGGCGTCCTGGTGCAGCGCCATGACGATCCCGCCGACGGACATGATCGGTGCGGTGATCAGCATCGTGCACGTCAGCTGCACCATGAGCTGGACCTGCTGGACGTCGTTGGTGGTACGGGTCAGCAGCGACGGGGCCCCGAAGCGGGCGGCCTCATGCGCCGAGAACCCGGTGACGTGGTCGAAGACCGACCATCGCAGGTCACGGCCGAACCCCATGCCGGTCCGCGAGCCGAAATACACCGCTCCGACCGCGCACAGGACCTGAAGCGCACTGACAGCGAGCATCACCGCGCCGAGCCTCATGATCGTTTGGGTGTCACCCTTGGCCACGCCGTCGTCGATGATCGCGGCGTTGACCGTCGGCAGGTACAGCGCGGCGAGTGTGCTGATCACCTGCAGCACCGAGACGATCGCGACGAGCGAGCGGTACGGCCGCGCATAATTGCGCAGCAGCGCCAGGAGCATCTCCGTACTGTCGCATACCGTGCGGCTGGTTCGGCACTCGGACGCACCGAGTGGGGGCGCAAACCTGCTGGTCAACGCTGCGACTGCCTCGGTCGCGCGGCTGAAGCTATCCTGCTTGCTGTGACGAGCGGCGGGGACGCCGAGTTCGTCGGCGAACGCGATGCGACTAGGGAAGCGGGTTCAGTGAGACGCAGACTGCCCTTGATGGTCATTGGCGCAGCGGCCCTCACGCTGGTCGCCGCCTGCTCCACCGACTCCTCCAGCCCCGAGAACACGCAGCCGTCAGCTCCTCCGACGCAGCAGAACGCCACTCACGGGCCGCTCTTTCCGGAATGCGGCGGGGTCAGCGACCAGACCGTCACCCAACTGACCGAAGCCGTCGGCCTCGTCAACACCGCCCGCAACTCCGCGGGCTGCCAGTGGTTGCAGAACGGCGGCATCATCGGGCCGCATTTCTCGTTCACCTGGTACCGGGGCAGCCCGATCGGTCGGGAACGCAAGACTGAAGAGCTGTCACGCACCAGCGTCGAGGACATCAACATCGAGGGCCGCAGCGGTTTCATCGCCGCTCAGGACGATCCGACGATGGGCGAGAACCTGTGCGAGATCGGCATCCAGTTCGACGACGACTTCATCGAATGGTCGATCAGCTACAACGAGAAGCCGTTCCCGTCGCCCTGTGATGTCGCCAAGGAACTCACCCGCCAGACGATCAGGAACGCGAAATGAGCGGCGCACGGCGCGTACTGAGCGTGCTTGTCGCCGCCCTCGTGGTCGTCGTGATGCTGGGCGGCTGCACCCGCACCACGGGAGGCACCGCCGTGGTGGCCGGTTCGAGCGGCCTGCCCGGGCGCAACGACAACTCCGAGAAGAAATACCCGAACCTGCTAAAAGAGTGCGACGTCCTGACCACTGACGTGCTGGCGAAGACCGTGGGCGCCGACCCGCTGGACATCCAGAGCACGTTCGTCGGCGCCGTCTGCCGCTGGCAGGCCGCCAACCCGGCCGGCTTGATCGACATCACCCGCTTCTGGTTCGAGCAGGGCAGCCTCGACAACGAGCGCAAGGTCGCCAACTTCCTGAAGTATCAAGTCGATAGCCGCCGCGTGAACGGCGTCGACTCGATCGTCATGAAGCCGGCCGGCGACCCCAACGGGGCATGCGGCGTGGCCAGCGATGCCAGCGGCGTGGTCGGCTGGTGGGTGAACCCGCAGGCGCCGGGTATCGACGCGTGCGGCATGGCGATCAAGTTGATGGAGCTGACGCTCGCCACGAACGCCTAGCGCGGGACGTGGAACGTGACCAGCGCCGCGCCGCTCGGGCCGAGGTCGCGCCAGGCGCAGCCGAAGCGCAGCACGGCGATCGCCGACGTCGGGAATTTCGTCGAGATGCGTTCGGCCGCGGCTCGATTGCTCTGCGCGGCACTCGCCAGCCCGAGCGCGACGTTGCTCAGCGCCGGCTCGTGCCCGATCACCAGTAGCGTGGCGACGCCGTCGCCGACGCGGTTGATCTCCTCGATCACCGTCCCCGGCACCGCGTCGTAGAGCCGTCCGGCGAAGGTGATCGGTACGTCTAGACCGGTTCGCGCCAGTGTCTGGCGCGTGCGGGCGGCCGTCGAGCACAGCACCGCATCGATGGGCGGCACGTGCGAACGCAACCATTTTCCGGCGAGGCCGGCTTCCCGCATTCCGCGCCGGGCCAGCGGCCGGTCGTGATCCACCACCCCGGTGGGGTAGTCGGACTTCGCGTGCCGCATCAGCACCAACGTGCGCCCGGCCATCTAGCCACGGTATGGCATGCCGTCAAAGGTCCGCGAACTTGTCGGCGGGCGGTCCTACACTCGCCTTGCTCGTAGCCGCCACAACCCGAAGAGCACCGAGAGGAGGGCCGACATGCGATTCATCCACACCGCCGATTGGCAGCTCGGCATGACGCGGCACTTCCTCAACGAGGATGCACAGCCGCGCTATTCGGCGGCCCGGCGTGACGCGGTTCGCGCACTGGGCGACGTTGCCGCCGAAACGGGCGCGGAGTTCGTCGTAGTCGCCGGTGACGTGTTCGAGCACAACCAACTCGATCCGCGGGTGGTCAGCCAGTCGCTGGAGGCTATGCGGGCCATCGGAATCCCGGTGTACCTGCTGCCCGGCAACCACGACCCGCTCGATGCGTCATCCGTCTACTCCAGTGCGCTGTTCGTCGCCGAGCAGCCGGGCAACGTGCACGTGCTTGCCGGCCCTGGTGTGCACGACGTCCGGCCCGGGCTGCAGATCGTCGCCGCGCCATGGCGGTCGAAGTGCCCCACCACCGACCTGGTCGCCGAGGTGCTCGACGGGCTGCCCGCCGACGGTCACACGCGCATCCTGGTGGCGCACGGCGGGGTCGACGCGCTCGACCCCGACCAGGGCAAGGCTTCGCTGATCGGGCTCGACTCGGTGCAGAACGCTCTGTCCCGCGGCGCGGTGCACTATGTGGCATTGGGGGACAAGCATTCTCGTACCAAGGTCGGCAGCAGTGGCCGGATCTGGTACTCCGGTTCACCGGAGGTCACCAATTACGACGACGTCGAGCACGATCCGGGGCATGTGCTGGTCGTCGACGTCGACGACGAAGATACCGCGCGGCCGGTGACGGTTACGCCGTACCGTGTCGGCCGGTGGCGGTTCGTGACGCTGCGGCGTCCGGTGGACGGCAGCCGCGATATCGCCGACCTGGACATCAACCTCGACTTGTTGCCCGACAAAGACCGAACAGTGGTCCGGTTGGCGCTCACTGGCTCACTCAACGTCACGGGGCGCGCGGCGCTCGACGCTTGCCTCGACAAGTACGTGCGGCTGTTCGCTTCGTTGCGGATCTGGCATCGGCACAGCAACATTGCCGTCATTCCCGAAGACGGCGAGTTCGGCGACCTCGGGCTCGGTGGCTTCGCGGCGGCCGCGGTCGAGGAGCTGATGGCCACCGCCCGCTCCGGCGGCGACGACGCACCCGACGCGCAGGCCGCACTGGCACTACTGCTGCGGCTCACCCCCAAAGGTGCGGCATGAAGCTGCACCGACTGGTCCTCACCAACTACCGCGGAATCACGCACCGCGAGATCGTGCTGCCCGACAGTGGAGTGATCATCGTCAGCGGCCCCAACGAGATCGGCAAGTCGTCGATGATCGAGGCCATCGACCTGCTGCTCGAATCCAAGGACCGCTCCACCAAGAAGGACGTCAAGCAGGTCAAGCCCACTCACGCGGACGTGGGCACAGAGGTGGAAGCCGAAATCAGCAGCGGCGCATATCGGTTCGTCTACCGCAAACGCTTCCACAAGCGCTGCGAAACCGCCCTGACGGTGCTTGCGCCGCAGCGTGAACAGCACACCGGCGACGAGGCGCACGAGCGAGTCTGCGCAATTCTGGCCGAGACCGTCGACACCGGGCTGTGGCGCGCCCAGCGGGTCTTGCAGGCCGCGTCCACAGAGGCCGTCGACCTGTCGGGCTGCGACGCGCTGTCACGCGCACTCGACGTCTCGGCCGGGCAGTCGGCCCTGCTGTCCGGCGCCGAGCCGGCGCTGTTGGACCGCATCGACGCCGAGTACGGGTTGTACTTCACCCCGACAGGCCGCCCGACGGGACACTGGGCGGCAGCCGTTGCCCGGCTCACTGCGGCCGACCAGGAGGTGGCGGCCCGCGCGGCAGCCGTCGCCGAGGTCGACGACTGCGTCGGCCGCCATGCCGAGTTGTCGGAGCACCTGGCTGAGCTGGTCGCGCAACGCAATTCGGCGCACCAGCGGCTGACCGCAGCCCGCGCGGCGGCAGCCGTGCTGGCCGAACTCACCACCGAACTGCGAGAAGCCGAGGTCATGTCGGCCGCCGCACAAGCGAAGGCCGATGCGTCCGCTGTGGCGCTGACCGAACGCCGCCGGCTCATCGGCGACGTCGAGCAGCGTGTCGGCGCGGTCCCCGAACTGGAGGCTGAGGCAGCAGAGGCCGCCGAGCAGGAGTCGGTCGCTGCCGAGGTCTGTGAAGTCGCCGCGGCGGCCGCCGATCGGTCCGGCACAGCGGCGCAGGACGCGAAAGCCCGCGTCGACGCCGCCCGCGCGACGTTCGACCGGATGTCCGATCGCGAGGAGGCCACCCGGTTGACGGCCAGGTTGGCCAAGGTCGATCTGGCTCGCGCAGAGCTTCAGCGGGCCGAGAACGACATCGCGACGAACGCTGTCACCGACGCCGTGCTGCGAGATGTCGAGGTCGCGGCCGTGGCGGTGGAACGGGCGGCCGCGCTCGCCGAACTCGCCTGCGCGCGAATCGAGCTCACCCCCCCCGCTGACCTGGAGGTGCTGATTCAGGGCAGCCCCGTCGAGCTGGCGGCGGAGCGCACGTTCACGCTCAGTGCTGCCGCGGTCACCGCCGTCGAGGTGCCCGGTGTGCTGCGGGCCCGCATCGTTCCTGGCGCCTCCGCGTGTGACACTCAGGCCACGCTCGAAGCAGCGCAAACCCATCTCGCCGACGTTCTCGCTGCCGCCGGGGTTGCGGATGTGGCCGGTGCGCACGCCCGGGCCGAAAGGCGCCGCGAACTGATCTCCGAGCGCGACCGGCTGGGCGCAACGCTATCGGGACTCTGCGGCGACGAGCCGGTGGACGAATTACGTTGCCGGCTGGCCACTTTGCTCACCCGTGTGGGTGACGGGGACGATGCGGAAACGGATGCGGCATCGGCTCGAGCCGCGCTCGAGGCCGCGACGGCGGCACATCGCGAGGCCGAAGCCCAATGCCTGCAGGACCGGGAAGTTGCCGCGGCGGCGACCGCCGGCCTCGCCGAGAAGCGTACTGCTGCAGCGGTTCTTCGCGAGAAGCTGGTTGCCGCCCGCACCGAGCTCGATGCCGCCCGGCAGCGGCTCGGCCAGCAGCGGGACGCGATGAGCGACGAGCACCTTCAGACCTGCGCGCAGACCGACTCGCAGGCGAGCGAACAGGCAACTGCCCGGGTTGGCGACGTGCGGGCCCGGCTGGCCGAGAAAGCAGCGGACCAGGTCGGCGCCGAACTCGATGCGGCCGCGCGTCACGCCGACGACGTGAACCGCAACCACGACGCCGTCGCCGAGGAATTGCGTGATCTGGCAACGCAGTTGCGGGTCTACGGCACCGAAGGCCGCAGGGGCCGGCTGGACGAGGCGGAGTCGGAACGGGCGCACGCCCACAGTGAGTGGCTGGGGGTCGGTGGACGGGCACGCGCCGTGCACCTGCTGCGCGAGGTGGTCCTCCGGCACCGCGACGACACCCGGTTGCGCTACGTCGAGCCGTACCGGGCCGAAGTGCAGCGGCTGGGCCGGATCGTGTTCGGCGACAGCTTCGAAGTCGAGATCGACAGCTCGCTGCGGATCTGCAGCCGCACCCTTGCCGGGCGCACCGTCCCCTACGAGTCGCTGTCCGGCGGGGCGAAGGAACAGCTGGGCATCATTGGCCGGCTGGCCAGTGCGGCGCTGGTCGCGAAGGAGGACAGCGTGCCGGTGCTCATCGACGACGCACTGGGGTTCACCGACGCCGACCGGCTGGCCAAGATGGGCGCTGTGTTCGACGCCGTCGGCGCCGAGGCTCAAGTGCTGGTGCTGACCTGCAGCCCGCGCCGCTACGACAGCGTCGACGGCGCCCACCACGTCGAGTTGACCGCGTAGCGGGTCACCCCGAGGCGGGAGCCGCCGCGAGCGCCAGTACCTCGTCGAAACCGGCGATCAGGCACTCCTGGAACACGGCGTAGTCCGGAATCGCGCCGGTGTCCAGGTCGATCCCCAACGCGCAGGTGTCCACGTACGTCAGCAGCGTGACGTTGACCGCCGCGCCGATCGTCGGTCCGAACGCGTACTGCACCCGCACCCGGGCGCCACCGAGGAACACCGGCACCGGAATGCCCGGGACGTCGCTGCACAAGAAGTCCACGTGGCGCAGGATCGAGCCGATATACCAGCGTGGCATCAGGTTCAGCGCACCGGCGATCCACTGCGTGTAAGGCAGCGACCGCTCATGGCGCACCTTGCCGGTTCGCTCGTGGATCTCACGAATCCGCTCGGCGGGGTCCGCGGTGCCCACCGGAACGTCGAACCGCATCAACGTGATTCGGTTTCCGCCGAGCTCGTCGCCCTCTTCCCGCAAGCTCATCGGCATTGTCAGGTGCAGGTCGCCCACTTCGGCTCCGTGGTGCTCGTGGTAGCGACGCAGTCCGCCGGCCACACCCGCGACGAACGCGTCGTTCAACGCGCCGCCGCTGCGGTGTGCGGCCTCGCGAAGTTGTGCAAACGGCACCTCGTACACCCCGAGCCGCCGGATCAGGGTTCTGCTTTTCATCAGCGGCGAGCCCGTCCGGTTCACCGGGCGCATGGTGCGGTAGACCGACGCGGCCATCTCGGCCGCCGACGACACCGCGGGCAGTGGTCGCCGGACTCCGTCGGCTATCAGTTTCGGGGCGCTCTTCAGTGCGCCCGCCAGCGCGCCGCTGAGCAGCCGGATGTCGTATTGCGCGGTGTCGCGGTAGCCGCTCAGCCACGGCGGCGCAGGAACCTCCGGAAGTTCCGCCACCGGCCCGTGCTTCTCGGGGGCTGCGGACAGGTCGAAGAGGATCATCCCGATCTGGATGCCGCCGACGCCGTCGGTGAGTGAGTGGTGGAACTTCAGCACCACCGCCGCACCGCCGTCCACCAGGCCCTCGACCAGGGTCGCCTCCCACAACGGGCGGGCCCGGTCGAAGTCCTCCATCGCTGCGACACGGGCCATCTCCAGCACGGTGTCGAACGTGGCGGGCGGCGGCGCCACTACCCGGCGCATGTGAAAATCGAGGTCGAAGTCTGGGTGCAGCTCCCAGCGCGGCGGCGCCGGCGCCGGCGACTCCTCCACCCGCTGCCGAAACATTGGCACCTTCTGGCAGATGAGCGCGAACCGGTTGCGCACCTCGTCCCAGTCCGGCGACCGGTCCAGCATGATCACCGTGACCACCGTGGAACGCAGTCGCGGATCCCGTTCCATGGCCCACGTGAACGCGTCGCTGTTGCGCATGAACTCAGTCATTTGGAACCAACCTACGACGTCGTCAACCGAACGCCTACACTTCCCGCGCTGGACATCGGCGCCGACCACGCGGTCGACGGCACACGCCCATGCACCTGCGGTGCTCGTCGGCGAGAAGCCGCCGACATGATCCGGCAGTAGATTGCCCTGAGGGAACGTGCAGCCGATAACCAGCCGGTGACCCAACTGAAGAATCGCCTTTGCGGCCTCGCTGTCTTGTTGATCGCAGTGTTATCGCTTCTGCCGATGCCGGCCGCTTCGGCGGATCCAGTGCCGGGCGCCCGAATAACAGGGGTGGAACCGGTGACGGATCGTTGGGTGAAGATCTCCGTCTACTCGCCGTCGATGGACACGGTCATCGTCAACGACGTGTTGCTCCGGGCAATGCGTCGGCTCCGGTTTTCTATCTGCTGAACGGAATCGACGGCGGCGTGGACAACAAGGGATGGTTCGGGCTCACCGACGTCCAAGGGTTCTTCGCCAACCAGAACGTGAACGTCGTTTCCCCGATCGGCGGTCAGTACAGCTACTACACCGACTGGGTCGCCGACGATCCGGCGCTCGGCCGCAACAAATGGCAGACCTACCTGACCCAGGAGCTGCCTCCGTTGATCAACCAGGAGCTGAACGCTGACGGCCGCAACGCCGTCGGCGGCCTGTCGATGAGCGGCGGCTCGGCCCTCGATTTGGCCATCCAGGCCCCCGGGCTGTACCGGGCCGCCGGTTCCTACAGCGGATGCCCGGCGACGTCGGACCCCAACCAGGCCAACCAGATCGCGCTGTCGCTGATTCCCAGCGGCGCGAATGCCGCCAACATGTGGGGTCCACTCGGCGGCCCGGATTGGGTGGCACACGACCCGTCGAAGAACGCCGCCAAGCTCAGGGTGTCGGGGTGTACGCGGCTGCGTCGACGGGCGCGGTGGGCGCCGTCGACAACCTGCCGCCGGACTTCCCGACGCCCATCGGCGGCCAGATCGTGGAGGGCATCACCCGGGACTGCACCCAGCAGTTCGCGGATGCCGCGGCCGCCGCCGGTGTCCCGATCAAGCTGGTGATCCGGCCCGAGGGCGCCCACACCTGGGCCTGTTCGAGTCGGAGATGCAGGAGTCCTGGAACACGGTCATCGGCCCTGCTCTGGGAGTGACGGCCGCGGCCTAACGACCGCATAGCCCCGCCGTCCCGTCGGGCTGCACAATGGCGGGTGATGACGATGAACGCCAAGCGTCGGCGCGCGCACCAGAAATTGGCTGCGCTGTCCGGCGTGCGGTCGGTGCGTCGCCCGGTCGCGTCGGTGCAGACTGACGCAGAATTCGATCTGTACTACGTGCGCACCGGGCGTAAGTCCGCCCATCCGCTGGTCGTCATTCCCGGTGGACCCGGAGTGGCTTCGGTCGCGCTGTATCGCCGATTCCGTCGCCACGCGGCCGAGGCGGGCCTCGACGTGATCATGGTCGAACACCGCGGCGTGGGAATGTCCCGCCACGACGACGCCGGCGCCGACCTGCCACCGCACTCGCTGACGATCGAGCACGTTGTCGATGACGTCGTCGCCGTGCTCGACGACGCGCGCGTCGACAAGGCAGTCGTGTTCGGCGCGTCGTACGGCACCTACATCGCCGCGGGTATCGGCGTCCGCCATCCACAGCGGGTCGCGGGAATGATTCTCGACTCGCCGCTGCTGTCGGCCGCCGACATGGATGTCGCGCGCGCCGAGATCCGACGCGTGTTGTGGGACGGAATCGGCGGGGAGACCGCAGAGTTGGCACCGAAGGTGCGCCGGCTGGTTGCAGACGGTGTGCTGACCCCGGCCGCAGGGCAACTGGCGGCAGCGGTCTACGGCCTCGGCGGCCCGACGCTATTGAACCGCCAACTCGATCTATTGCTGGCCGGCAGGCATGGACTGTGGACGGTGATGGACCGCCTCGCCCGGCTGCTCATCGCACGTAAAGCCCCGTACCGCAACGAGCCGGACCTCGTCGGCCGGATCGCCTTTCGTGAGCTGAACTACGGCGACGTTCCCGACGGCAAGCCGCTGGACCCAGCGGCCGCGTACCGCGATTTCGCCGCTGATTCAGTGTCTTTCGAGGCGGAACCCTACGATCTCGTCTCCGAGATGCCGAAGTTCGGCTGGCCCACCGTCGTCGTGTCCGGCGGTCGTGACCTGATCACGCCGCCCGCGATCGCCTCACGGATCGCGTCGCTGATTCCCGGTGCGGTGCTGCTGCGGTTGCCGACGGCGGGCCACAGCCTGCTGGACAGCCGGGAGCGGGCCGTGCTCCAGATCGCGAAGGCATTCCCCGACAACCAAGTCGACACGCTGCCGGAGCGAGCTGCAGCCCTCGATGCGCTACCAAGCGGGGTCGCCTTGCGGTTGACGCTGGCGGTGCTCGGTGCCGCCGCGGCGATCGAGCGGATGCTGCCGCGCCTGGTGCCCCGGATCGTGCAGCGCGTCGCCGCTACTTCATGAAACCGATCGCGCTGTAGTTCAGGTCGCCCAGCCCGGCGGCGCCGAAGTTCGCGAGAGTGCTTCGTACGGCGATGTTTCCGGTGGACTGAACCAGCGGCAGGCTGAAGCCTTCTGCCCACACCATCAGGTCCACCTCGTTGGCGAGCCGGCGCGCGGCGCCGGCGTCGAGTTCGGCGAGCGTCTGCTCGATCTTCGCGTCGATCTGCTCGTTGCCGATCTTGCCGAAGTTGCTCTCGCCGTAGGAGGCGTAGATCTGCGTCAGACCCGACAGCGGAAACGCGTCACCGACCCAGCCGAACAGTGCGATGTCGAAATCCCCGGTGTTGATGTAGTTGGAGAAGAAACCGCCGGCGCCCTTGGCGTCGATGTCGAGCTTCACGCCTACCTGAGCGAGGCTGTTCTGGGCGACCTGGGCGATCTGGCGGCCACTCAGGGAGTCGAACAGGACGAGGCGGATCGTCAGCGGGCGGCCGTCTTTGGCGCGGAACGCTCCGTCGGTCCGCCAGCCCAGCTCGTCGAGCTCCCTGCGCGCCTGCTCGGGGTCGAAGGCGGCCACGCCGCTGTTGTCCTGGTAGCCTTCCTGGCCGGCGACGTAGACATGGTTGTTCAACGGCGTCGGGTCGTTGACCAGCCCGCGTTGGCTGACATCCGCAATCGCCTGCCGGTCAATGGCTTTCATCACCGCCAGCCGCAACTTCGCGTCGGCGAGGATCGAACCGGGTGCTCCGTTGAAGGTGAAGTGAGTCCAGCTGGCGCCCGGAGCGCGACGGATCGAGATTCCCGCAGTGCGCTGCGCGCGCAGCAGGTCGTCCAGCGAGCCCAGCCCGGCCGCGTCGAGTGCGTTGTTCTGCAGCGCCGGGATGTCAGCCTCGGGGGCCAGCACCGTGAACGTGATCGAGTCGAGCCGCGGCTGCTGCCCCCACCAGTTCGGATTGCGGGTCAACACGATTCGCTGAGCCGCCCTGTCCACGGTCGTGACGACGAACGGTCCCGCCGACGGTCCGGGGCCACCGAGTTGCGCTTTGTTGAACGCCTCGGCCGTCGAGGTCATGCTGCGCGGCAGCAGCATCCCGTTGCCCGCGAACATGCCCTTCCATTCCGCGTACGGCTTGGCGAAGGTCATGACGGCCTGCCGCTCGTCGACGCCGCGGGTAACCGACGCAACGCGGTCGGCACCGCTGGGGCTGGCGATCGCGAACGATTTGTCCTTGCCGCTGAGCGCGTGGATCTGTGCCGCGATGTCCTCCCACGTCATCGGCGTGCCGTCGGACCAGACCGCTTTCGGGTTGATGGTGTAGGTGACGACCTGCGGATCTTCGCTAATCAGTTCGATGCTCGTGAAGTAGTCGGTGTTCAGCGTGGTGGAGCCGTCGGGCTTGATGAAAAACGCCCGTGGCAGCGTGGGTTTGAGCATCGCCGCGGTTTCCGCACTGTTGCCGTCGATGTGCAGCGTGTTCCAGTTCACCGGGAACTCGTTCAGCGCAAGCCGGAGGTTGCCGCCGTCGAGCAGGGTCGCCGGGTTGTGCGGGTTGATGTCCTGGGTGGAGCCGATTTCGGCCGCTCCGGTGGCG
>JBAPQQ010000500.1:0-2046 GCA_049280695.1 Mycobacterium sp. | reverse complement strand
CTTCAGGCCATCGAAGGCGAATTGCCCCCAGCAAGCGGACGCCGGTGTTTGCAATCAAGCAAGTTCTCGAAGTTTTTGCCGTGTCATTCGCGATGGCTGTGGGAACGACGGTCACCTCGGCCCCAGCCGCCTTCGCGGACACCTATTGCGGTCAAGCCAGTAGCGGAGCGAATGTTTACGCCGGTAACTCGGACACCTCTTGCGAATTCGCCATGAACACGGCCGAGGCATATTGGAACTATGGGAACGGCTCACATCCGTTTAGCGTCTACAGCCCGGTGACCGGCCAGGCTTACACAATGACGTGTACGGTCGCCGGGTCGGTGTGCCAGGGTGGGAACAACGCCGTGGTCTACTTGCGGCGCTAGCCATCGCGGACCTCGCCACGGAGATCCGCGACATGAAGTGGCCCTCGGCGGCGATCACGCTCACTACGTACTCGCACCTATGGCCGAACGTCAGCTGCCGACCCACTGCGGACTGAAGCTCAGAAACCAGCCGATGACTCGGGCTTATAGGGGTTCACCGCGAATTGGATCACCCGGTACGGTGCCCGGGAACGCGGGTCGACGTTGTGCCACTGGCTGACGAAGATCCGCAACTCGTCAAGCGTCGATCCCGGAGAGAGGTAGCCGCCGTACGCTTGCGACAACCGGTTGTCGTCCGGCGGCGGAAGGACCTCCGGGGGATCGGGCCACGGCGTGGGTTTGACGACGGAAGTGACCGGCGCTGTGCCGAGTCCCGTCGGGTGGTCGGCCACCCGGACCTCCATGTCTCCGGTGGTCAGATTCAGATACGACAGCACCACTTTTCCGTCGATCTGCTTGATGCTCATCTCACCGACCTTGTCGCCCCACAGCGGTGTCGGGGGTCGGTTCCAGCCGCCATCTGGGCCGGGCAGCCCCGACCAGCCCTGCCAACTCGACCTGTCGGTGAAGGTCTCGGGCCTGGCGCGGTAAAGCGTTATCGGCTGGGTGCGATCGAAGTTGTCGGCGACGATGTAGACCCAGCCCGTCGGCGAATCCGCTGTGGGGACCGGGTCGTAATAGCCGCTGATCTGCGACTGCCCCCCACCCTGAGAGTCGGCGTCGCGCACCGAACCCGGCACCGTCCGCCAGCCCGGTTGCGCCGGATCGGCTTTCACCAGCCGAGAGTTCTGCGGCACCAGGTCGTGCACGGTGGTGATCAGCAAGTAGTTCTCGCGGTTGATCTGCACGATGCCAGCGGGCAGTTGGGACATCTCCGGTGGCCGCGGATCTGCCAGCAGCGGCCTGTCGATGCCGAGCACCCGGTCGTAGCGCACGCCGTCGGGTTCGTTGATGGTGTCGGTTTCGACGTGCAGCGCGACCGGCGCGTACCAGCCGCCGAAGCCGACGCCCTGCCCGGCGAAGCTGTCGCCGCACACCTGCAGTATCCCGCTGGGGAACTCCATGAATTCGCACAGGTCCGTTGCGCCGATCCCGTAATCGCGCGTGGGTGTGCCGGTACCCGCTACCGGTCCGATCCGCACCACCTGCCCCAGTGCCAGCGGGGCAAGGAACGGTTCGGGCTGGGGCGCAGGCGGATCGGCGTGTGCGGGCGCAGCGGTGATGACGGCGATAGCGAGCAGGCCACTGACCGATCGACGCGCTCCCATCGCCGGACAGCGTAGTGGCGGGCGCGCACGGTCTCTCAACAGATGGCCGGTCGGAGTGGACCTCCGTGCCCGTCTTTGATGACAAAGATCGTTTATGGTGGGTCAGCTTGTGATGCGCTGGAGGTCGGGAGGGCTAGGTGGAGGGGACTCCGTTTGGCCGCTACACGTTGCTGGAGTTGATCGGCCGCGGCGGCATGGGCGAGGTGTGGCGTGCCCATGATCCGGCGGTGGATCGGGTGGTCGCCCTGCAGGTGCTCTCCCGCAACGTGGCCGGTGACGAGGTGTATGAGGAGCGGTTCCGCCGGGAGGCGCGCGCGGCAGCGGGCCTGGACGAGCCGCATGTGGTGCCGATCTTTGACTTCGGCGAGGTCGAGGGCCGGCTGTATGTGACCATGCGGCTGATCCAGGGC
>JBAPQQ010000499.1:0-4862 GCA_049280695.1 Mycobacterium sp. | reverse complement strand
CGCTCATCCCGTGCGCTGTGCTGCTGCTGGCAGCGGCGGTCGCAGCGCTGGCCGTCCGCGGGTGGCCGCTGCGGTTGCTGGCCCTACTGGTCGCGGTGGTCAGCGCCGGAACCTGCTACCTCGCGGTCACCTTCTGGACCATCCGCGACGCCGCACCGCGCGCGGCCTCGCTCGTGGACCTGCCGGTGGCGTCGCTCGTGGGCAGCGACCGGCACCACTGGGGTGCCGCGATCGCGCTCGCATCGGCCGTCGCGACGCTGTCGGCGGCGGTGCTGCTGATGCGGGCTGCGGTGAAGGGCGGGCCGACAGCACAGAAATACACATCGCCTGCGCAACGGCGTGCCGCGGCCGTGGACGGCGGCTCGTCGGCGACGATGTCGGAACGGATGATGTGGGACGCGCTCGACCACGGCGACGATCCGACCCGCGATTGCGGTAGCGAGGGTCGGTGAGGGGTGGTATGCCCGCGGCGGCTACCCTTTCGATGTTCGATCGCACGTCGGCGAGATAGCGGAGGAAGGAGCCGACAGGCCATGAGTTCGGCAACTGTGCTCGACTCCATCCTCGAAGGAGTTCGCGCCGATGTTGCCGCCCGCGAGGCCGTCGTTCCGCTGGAAGAAGTCAAGACACGGGCCAAACACGCTCCGCCGTCGCGAAACGCGATGGCCGTGTTGCGTGAGCCGGGCGTCGGCGTGATCGCAGAAGTCAAACGCGCCAGCCCGTCACGCGGAGAGCTGGCGTCGATATCCGACCCGGCGAAGCTCGCCCGCGCTTACGAGGAGGGCGGCGCCCGGGTCGTCAGCGTCCTCACCGAAGGACGCCGGTTCCAAGGATCACTGGAAGACCTCGACGCTGTGCGGGCTACGGTGTCAATCCCGGTGTTGCGCAAGGACTTCATCGTTCGGCCCTACCAGATTCACGAGGCGCGGGCACACGGCGCCGACATGCTGCTGCTGATCGTCGCGGCGCTCGAGCAGCCCGCGCTGGCGGCGATGCTGGACCGCACGGAGTCACTCGGGATGACTGCCCTGGTGGAGGTGCACACCGAACAGGAGGCAGATCGGGCCCTGCAGGCCGGTGCCCGGGTGATCGGCGTCAACGCGCGGGATCTCAAGACGCTCAAGGTCGACCGGGATTGCTTCGCACGAATCGCACCCGGCCTGCCGACCGATGTCATTCGCATCGCCGAGTCGGGCATCCGCGGCACCGCGGACCTGCTGGCCTATGCCGGCGCCGGTGCGGATGCGGTGCTCGTCGGTGAAGGGCTGGTGACCAGCGGTGATCCCCGAAGCGCGGTGGCGGATCTCGTGACGGCCGGCACCCATCCGTCGTGCCCGAAATCGACTCGGTGAACAGCCCAGAACTCCCTCGGTCCAGCGCGGCCATCGCCGAGCCGACAATCCACGACCCCGATTCGCGTGGCCATTTCGGCGTCTACGGCGGAAGGTTCGTGCCCGAGGCGCTGATGGCTGTGATCGAAGAAGTCACCGCGGCATACGAAAAGGCCCGTGCCGACCAGGAATTCCTCGACACGCTGGACCGCCTGCAAACGCACTACACAGGCCGGCCGTCCCCGCTCTACGAAGCCCGGCGGTTGACCGAGCACGCCGGCGGCGCAACCATCTTCTTGAAGCGAGAGGACCTGAACCACACCGGTTCTCACAAGATCAACAACGTGTTGGGGCAAGCGCTGCTGGCCCGGCAGATGGGCAAGACACGTGTCATCGCCGAAACCGGCGCAGGCCAACACGGCGTCGCCACCGCGACGGCGTGCGCCCTGCTCGGGCTGGAATGCGTGATCTACATGGGTGCGATCGACACCGCGCGGCAGGCGTTGAACGTGGCACGGATGCGACTCCTCGGTGCCGACGTCGTGTCGGTGACTTCCGGCTCGCAGACATTGAAGGACGCGATCAACGAGGCGTTCCGTGACTGGGTGACCAACGCCGAGCGCACGTATTACTGCTTCGGTACGGCGGCGGGCCCGCACCCGTTTCCGATGATGGTCCGTGACTTTCAGCGGGTGATCGGTTTGGAGGCGCGCGCGCAGATCCTCGATCGGACGGGCCGGTTACCGGATGCCGTCACCGCCTGTGTGGGCGGCGGTTCGAATGCGATCGGCATCTTCCACGCATTCATCGACGATCCGGGGGTTCGGCTGGTTGGCTTCGAGGCCGCCGGCGAAGGTGTGGAAACGGGAAGGCACGCAGCGACATTCACCGGCGGTTCGCCCGCGGCCTTTCAGGGGTCGTTCTCCTACCTTCTGCAGGACGAAGACGGCCAGACCATCGAAAGCCATTCGATCTCAGCCGGTTTGGACTATCCGGGTGTGGGCCCCGAACATGCTCGATTGAGAGACATCGGTCGGGCCGAGTACCGGCCGATCACCGATACCGAGGCGATGGACGCGTTTCGGCTGCTGTGCCGCACCGAGGGCATCATCCCGGCCATCGAGTCGGCACACGCAGTGGCGGGGACACTTCCGCTGGCCGCCGAGATCGGCCGCGGCGGAATCATCATTGTGAACCTGTCGGGTCGCGGGGACAAGGATGTCGCGACAGCGGCCAAGTGGTTCGGTCTGCTCGACGACGAGGACGCCGCGCGTGGCTGAGGCGGCCCGGTTGGCAGAGTTGTTCACGTCCTGCCATCAACATGATCGGGCAGCGCTGATCGGGTATCTGCCGACCGGATATCCCGACGTGCCAACCTCGATCGGCGCGATGACAGCGTTGGTGGAATCCGGTTGCGACATCGTCGAAGTCGGAATTCCGTATTCGGATCCAGGGATGGACGGACCGACCATTGCGACGGCGACGGAGGTGGCGCTTCACGGCGGTGTCCGGCTGCGCGACTCGTTGCAAGCGGTCGAGGCGATCAGCGACGCCGGCGGCCGGGCTGTGGTGATGACGTACTGGAATCCGGTGCTCAAATACGGGGTCGACGCGTTCGCCCGCGACCTGGCCGCGGCCGGCGGCCTCGGCATCATCACCCCTGACCTCATCCCCGAGGAGGCGGAGGAATGGCTGGCCGCCTCGGACAGGCATCGGCTCGACCGCATCTTCTTAGTCGCGCCGTCGTCGACGCCGCAGCGGCTGGCGGCGACGGTTCGGGCCTCGCGCGGTTTCGTCTACGCCGCCTCGACGATGGGCGTCACGGGCGCGCGCGACGTGGTGTCGCAGACGGCGCCGGATTTGGTGCACCGGGTCAAGGAGGTGTCCGACATACCGGTCGGTGTCGGGCTGGGCGTGCGCTCCCGCGAACAAGCGGCTGAGATCGCGTCCTACGCGGACGCGGTCATTGTCGGCTCGGCGCTGGTGTCGGCGCTCGGCGACGGTGGTGTGAAATCTGTGCGGGCGCTGACCGAAGAACTGGCAGATGGAGTGCGACAGAGGATTTCGGCGTGACGACAACTCTGGCATCAATACCTAGCCCGCCGCAGGGGGTATGGCATCTGGGCCCGGTGGCGATTCGTGCATACGCGTTGTGCATCATCGTCGGCATCATCGTCGCGCTGGTCATCGGCGATCGCCGCTGGGTGGCCCGCGGGGGAGAGTCCGGTGTCATCTACGACATCGCGTTGTGGGCCGTTCCGTTCGGTCTGATCGGCGGACGGCTGTACCACGTGATGACGGACTGGCAAACCTACTTCGGCGACGAGGGTGCGGGTTTGCTTGACGCGCTGCGTATTTGGCACGGCGGCCTGGGAATATGGGGCGCGGTGGCCCTCGGAGCCGTGGGCGCCTGGATCGGCTGCCGCCAACGTGGCATCCCGTTGCCCGCATTCGGTGACGCGATCGCCCCGGGAATCGTGTTGGCGCAGGCCATCGGTCGGCTGGGTAACTACTTCAACCAAGAACTGTTCGGCAGGCCCACCTCTTTGCCGTGGGGCTTGAAGATCTATGAGCGCCGAAATGCATCCGGCGCACTCGACATGCTGAACGGCGTCTCGACCGGTCAGCCGGCGGACATCGCACCCCAGCCCGTTCATCCGACGTTCCTCTACGAATTGATCTGGAACGTCTTGGTTTTCCTGCTGCTGATCTACGTCGACCGCCGGTTCAAACTCGGTCACGGTCGCCTGTTTGCCTTATACGTAGCGGCTTATTGCGTCGGCCGGTTCGGTGTCGAGCTGCTGCGCGACGATACCGCCACGCTGATCGCCGGCATCCGGATCAACTTGTTCACGTCGACGTTCGTGTTCATCAGCGCGGTGGTGTACATCATGTCGGCGCCGAAGGGACGTGAAGACCCGGCGACTCTGGCCGGCAAGCCTCATGAGGTCGAGGAGGAACAGCCGCCGGCGGTCACGGCTGGGGACGAAGTTGCACCCGAGCCGGAGGACTCGGCACTCGTCGAGTGGACGCGTGAGTTGGCGGCGGTCGCCTCGGAAACCGGTGTCGTTGCCGGCGTGGCCGTCGCCGTTGAGGATGAGGACGCCGAGGAGGCCGAGGAGGCCGAGGAGGAAGCCTCGGCCGGCGCGGACGGACCTCACGACGAGGTCCCAGAGGCTGAGACGGCTGTGCTGTCGGAAGCGATCGAGCCCGGTGCTGACACCGACGCGGAGGTCGCCGCCGACGAGGACGAAGCCGGTGAAGAGGCTGAGGATCAGGCACCGCCGACCGAAGAAGAGGAAACCGCCGAGGCTGGCGTGCTGGAGGTGGCGGGGCCGAAGCCAAGGAAGTGGCTATCTCGGCTCTTGAGCCGGAAGCCGAGGCAGCCCTCTAGGCAGGAACCTGCAGTAGCACCCGAGCTGGAGAAACTGGTACCCGAACCTGAGGTTCAGACTGCGCAGGTGGCTGCGGTCGACGAGTCGGTCGGCGAGCCGGTGCCTTCGGCCGAAGAGACTGAAGAGGGACCCGAGT
>JBAPQQ010000498.1:0-11953 GCA_049280695.1 Mycobacterium sp. | reverse complement strand
GGTGGTGCTGGCCGGCCATCCCGATCTGCAGACGCAGGTGATGGACTCGGCGCTCAGCCAGTTCCCGGTGATCGGCGACCAACTAGCCAACCCTGCGCACCTCAGCGGCGGCGCGGTCGCGATCGTCGTGGGGATCGCCGGAGCGTTGTACGGCGGCCTGGGTGTCGGCCAGGCCGTGCAGAACGCGATGGAAACGGTGTGGGCGGTCCCCCGCCACGTGCGTCCCGACCCGATCCGCTCCCGGGTCCGCAGCCTGATGTTGCTGCTTCTGCTCGGATCGGCGCTGACGGGTGCCACGCTGTTGTCCGCGCTCGGCCGCGAGTCGGCGGCGCTGGGCCCGGCGGGCAAGGCCGGCGTCGTCGTCGCGGCGGTGGGCGTCAACGCGATGGTGGGCCTGGTTGCTTTCCGGGTGGCGACGTCCCGGCAGCTGACCTTCCGACAGATCGCACCCGGCGCGGTCATCGCGGCCGTCGTCTGGCAGCTGCTGCAGTTTTTCGGGACGGCGTACGTGACGCATGTCGTCAAGTCGGCCAGCATGACCAACAGCGTGTTCGCGCTGGTCCTCGGCTGCTGGCGTTTCTGTACCTAACGGCCGTTGCCCTGATCTTCTGCGCCGAGATGAACGCGGTGGCCGTCGACCACCTGTATCCCAGAGCACTGTTGACACCTTTCACCGACGACGTGTCGCTGACCAAGGGTGACCGCAGGACCTACACCGGTCAGGCGAAATCACAGCAGGCCAAGGGATTCGAGCGTATCGACGTGTCGTTCCATCCGACCGAGAAGCAGCCGTGATCAGCGCGGGGGCTTTCACAGCGGGCACATAGGGTCGGCACAGCCGGCCCCAAGCGCGGACATAGATAATCGCCTCAGTGTCCAGAGTTGATCGCTTCGCCGTCACCGACCCCGGTCGGGCGGTCATGCGGCGTGCCGACGGCCGCCCCGTCCACGTGCTCGTCGTCGACGACGAGCACGTGCTCGCCGAGCTGGTGACGATGGCGCTGCGATACGAGGGCTGGACCGTGTCGACGGCAACCGACGGAGCCGGGGCCATCGCTGCGGCGCGCCGGGAGCCACCCGATGTCGTGGTCCTCGACGTGATGCTGCCCGACATGAGCGGGCTCGACGTGCTGCGCAAGCTGCGCGAACAGATCCCCGGGTTGCCGCTGCTGCTGCTGACCGCCAAGGACGCGGTGGAAGACCGCATCGCCGGCTTGACCGCCGGCGGCGACGACTACGTCACCAAGCCGTTCTCCCTCGAGGAGGTGGTGTTGCGGCTGCGCGCACTGCTGCGCCGCACCGGGGTCACCACTGAGAGCAACGGCGCACGGATAGTCGTCGGGACCCTCGTGCTCGACGAGGACAGCCACGAGGTGACGCGCAGTGGCGACCAGATCGTGCTCACCACAACCGAATTCGAGCTGTTGCGGTTCATGATGCGCAATGCGCGCAAGGTGCTGAGCAAAGCGCAGATCCTGGACCGGGTGTGGAGCTATGACTTCGGCGGTCGATCCAACATCGTCGAGCTGTACGTGTCGTACTTGCGCAAGAAGATCGACAACGGCCGCGCGCCGATGATCCACACGCTGCGGGGCGCAGGCTATGTCCTCAAACCCGCCGACTGACGGGTACCCGCGCGGCTGGCTGCGGCCGCGCGCCTGGTCGCTGCGGACACGGCTGTTGGTCACCGTGGTCAGCCTGCTCGCGGTCGTCTGCGTAGCGATCGGCGCGGGCGCAGAGCTTGCGCTGCACCGGTTCCTGATGAACCAGCTCGACGAGCGCGTGCTCGATGCGGGCCGGCGCTCGGCGGGGATCTACGACATGGAGCTCACCATGCCGCCCCCTCCCGGATATCCGCGGCGCCCGTCCCCCCATCCCGGACCGGGCCCCGCCTTTCTCGACGCACCCGGTCAAGCCACGCGCACGGTCGGCGCGGTGGTGCTCAATGAAAGCGTCCTCGGCGCCGGCGTCATCAGCCCAAGCGGCAAACGCGAGAGCATCAGCGGTGCCGCGGCGGACCAGCTGGCCCGCGTCACGCCGGACGGGCGCCCGGTCACGGTGAACCTCGACCGCCTCGGCCGGTACCGCGTGGTGGCACGGCACTCTCGGACCGGCAACACGATCGTCTCCGGCCTGCCGATGACCGAAGTCGACAACGCGCTGCTCTCGGTCGGCACGATCTTCGGCGTCGTCGCGATCGTCGCGTTGGCCGCTGCGACCGCGGCGGGCATCGTGATCATCCGCCGGCAGCTCGCCCCGGTGTCGCGGGTGGCGGCGACCGCCCGCGACGTCGCCGACCTCGAGCTCGAACGCGGCGAGGTGACCCTCCCCACGCACGTCCTGGCCGTCGACCCGGCCGCCGCGCACACCGAGGTCGGCCAGCTCGCGACGGCGCTGAACCGGATGCTGGAACGGATCTCCGACGCGCTGGCCGCCCGGCATGCCAGCGAAACCCGGGTGCGCCAGTTCGTCGCCGACGCGAGCCACGAACTCCGCACGCCATTGGCGGCGATCCGCGGCTACACCGAGTTGGCGCAGCGGCGCCGCAAGGAGGTGCCTGCCGATGTCGCGCACGCGATGGGCCGCGTCGAGTCGGAGGCCACCCGGATGACGCAGCTCGTCGAGGACATGCTGCTGCTGGCGCGGCTCGACACCGGGCGCCCGCTGCAGCGCGAATCCGTCGACCTCTCGCAGCTGGCCGTCGACGCCGTCGCCGACGCCCACGTCGCCGGGCCCGAACACGAATGGGCGCTGGACCTTCCCGACGAGCCCGTGGTGGTCACCGGCGACGGGCAGCGCCTGCAGCAGGTGCTGGTCAACCTGCTCGCCAATGCCCGCACGCATACGCCCGCAGGCACGTCGGTGACGACGTCACTGGCCGACGACGGGTCCGGCGGCGCGGTGTTGACGATCGCCGACGACGGTCCCGGAATCCCGGCGTCGATGCAACCGGAGATCTTCGAGCGCTTCGCCCGCGGTGACACGTCGCGGTCGCGCCGTGACGGCAGCACGGGGCTGGGGCTTGCGATCGTGTCGGCGGTGGTCAAGGCGCATAACGGCAGCATCGAGGTGCGCAGCGTGCCCGGCGACACCGCGTTCACCGTCCGGTTGCCGGGCTCACAGCCCTGGCCCGCCGTGACGTCACCCAACCGGTGAGTGGCCGGTTGTCGCACGCAAATTCGCCTCAACCCGTGTGGTAACTGGCCACGCGAGAATGAGCTACATCGGGGCGTTGGCGGGCTGGAACCCACCACTGGTGTCGGACTGCTCCTCGGCGCGGATCACGTGCACCACCGCGTTGATCAACGACAGGTGGGTGAACGCCTGCGGGAAGTTGCCGACATGCCGTCCGGTGCGGGGATCGATCTCCTCGGCGTACAACTGCAGTGGGCTCGCCAGCGACAGCAGCCGCTCACACAGCCGTTTGGCGCGTGGGAGTTCGCCGATCTCCACCAGCGCCGAAACCAGCCAGAACGAGCAGAGCGTGTACGCGCCCTCCTGACCGGACAATCCGTCGTCGAGCTCATCGACCCGATAGCGCAGCACCAACCCGTCCCGGGTCAGCTCGTCGGCGATGGCCAGCACGGTGTTGCGCACCCGCGGGTCGTCGGACGGCAGAAACCGCGTCAGCACCACCAGCAGCAGCGACGCGTCCAGCGCGTCCGAGCCGTAACGCTGGACGAACACCCCGCGCGCGTCGACGCCGTTGGCCAGCACTTCGGCCTTGATCTCCTCGGCGGTCGTCCGCCACCGTCGCGCGCACTCCCACTGCCCCTCCAGCTCGGCAAGTTTCGCGCCGCGGTCCAGCGCCACCCAGCACATCACCTTCGACGAGGTGAAGTGCTGCGGCTCCCCGCGCACCTCCCAGACTCCGCGGTCCGGCTCGCGCCAGTGCTCGATCGCTTCTTCTACTTGGCTTTTCAGCACCGGCCACAACGCATCGGAGATCTGGTCGCGTGACTTGGCGTGCACGTACACCGAATCGAGCAGGGCACCCCAAATGCCATGCTGGCGTTGGCTATACGCGGCGTTCCCGATCCGCACCGGCCTTGCGCCGTCGTAGCCCGACAGGTGGTGCAGCTCGATCTCCTCCCACGTCCGCTCACCACCGATGCCGTACATCGGCTGCAGCGGCTTCGCCGCGCCGTCGTCGGCACCCGACACCTCGGCGATGAACGCGAAGAAGTCGTCGGCCTCCCGGTCCAGTCCCAGCGTGTAGAGCCCCCACAGCGCGAACGTCGAGTCGCGCACCCATGTGTAGCGGAAGTCCCAGTTGCGTTCTCCCTGAGGGGTTTCCGGCAGCGACGTGGTGGGAGCGGCCAGCAGGGCACCGGTGGGCGCATACGTCAGCCCTTTCAGGGTCAGCGCGCTGCGCTGGATGAACGACCGCCACGGGTGGTCCGGGAAGTGGCCGATGTTGATCCACTGCCGCCAATACTCGGCCGTGTTCCACATCTTCTCGGCGGCTTCGGAATACGACTGCGGCGGCGAGTACCTCGACCAGCTGAGCGCGACGAACACCTGATCGCCCTCGTTCATGCGGGTGCGTGCCCGCGCCTCGCGGCCCTCCAGGCCGATCCGCAGATCGCTCGTCAGCGTCAGCTTGGGGTGCAGCTCCGGATTCTGCTTGGCCCGCGCGACAGCCTGCCCGTAGGCCGGACCGGAGTACTCCCACGTCGCGCCGATCCGGTGGTAGTCGAACGACGGAGCGCAGCTCATCACCAGTTCCGCGGTGCCGCTGACGCAGCGCGCCGTGCGCAGCAGCATGTGCTCGGGCTCCCAGTCCATCGGAGTGCGGCGGTGCGTGCGCGAGCGCGTCCCGAAGTCCTCCCAGGGCCCCATCACCAACGCGTCGCGCACGATCAGCCAGCCGGTGTGCGTCTGCCAGGTGGTCTCCATGATCAGGCTGCCCGGCAGATACCGCCGTGCCGTCGGTACCGACACTCCGTAGGGGCCGAGCCGGAAGTGGCCGGCCGAGCGGTCCAGCACGGCCCCGAACACACTGGATGAGTCGGGCCGCGGCAAGCACATCCACTCCACCGAGCCACTGGAGCTCATCAGGCAGTTGTTCTCGCAGTCCGACAAGAACCCGTAGTCGGCGATCGGCGGGAACGGATTGCGGCTGCGCCCGTCCTCGATGTAGGGGACCGGCCCCGTCACCGAGAGCGGCGGTACGGACGCGACACCACTTGCGGCGTCCGCACCGAGCACCATGTGCCCATCATCCCCCGCGGGTACGCCGAAATCGGACTTACTGCACGGATCCGGCCGAAAAGCGTGTCACAACCCTGATCTGGCCGGCGGCACCCTCAGACGTGCTGCATGTAGTCGTGTGTGCCCGCGGCAGTGCGCAGCTGATGACGTCCGCGTCCCACCGACCGCAAGGTGCCGTTGAGGTACTCCTCGAACTGCGCCAGCTTGCTGTCGACGTAAACGTCGCACTCGCCGCGCAACCGGTCCGCCTCGGAATGCGCGGCGTCGATCATGCGGGTGGCCTCCGCTCGCGCCGACTGCACGACCTCGGTCTGCGACACCAGGCGCTGCTGCTCCTTGATGCCCTCCTGGACGGCTTTCTCGTAGGAGATGTTGCCGTTCTCCATCAGCCGGTCGGCCTCGCTCTTGGCCCGCGTCGTCATGACCTCGTACTCGCGCTTGGCGGTCGCGGTGATGCGGCTGGCCTCGTCGCGGGCATCGGCGACGATCTGGTCGCAGTGTGCCCGCGCCTCGTTCACCATGCGGTCGGCCTGCGACTTCGCCTCGGACAGCAGCCGGTCGGCTTCGGTGCGCGCGTGGTTCAGCACCGAGTCCGCCTCGGCCGTGGCCGTCGACACCATCGACTCGGAGTGCTCCTTGGCCTCGCGCAGCATCGTGTCGCGGGCGTCGAGCACGTCCTGGGCGTCGTCGAGCTCACCGGGGATCGCGTCCTTGATGTCGTCGACCAGCTCCAGGACGTCGCCGCGAGGCACCACGCAGCCGGCCGTCATCGGCACACCGCGCGCCTCTTCGACGATTGCGCTCAGTTCATCGAGTGCTTCGAAAACTCGGTACACGGCGACACCCTCCAGCCCTTGGTCACCGGCGATCGAAATCGCCGCAACGTCTTTGTGACCAGTGTGCCTGGTGTTACGCCTGTGACTTGGAGGCTGGAGGGGTGTGTCGGCTTACCGCAGCGCGGCTTGGATCGCGTCGCGGGCGCGGTCGAGCATCGACGCGAACGGCCCGGCAGCGAAATTCAACTTCGCCGACTCGACGCCCGGGTGCGGCCGCGTCGGCGCGATCGCCTCGGCCGCGCGCACGGCGGTAGCCAGCAGCTTGAGCTCGCCGGCGTCGAGTTCGCGCTGCAGCTTGCCGAACTCTTCCATCTCCTCGAGCGCGGCGTGCTCGACGACGGCCTGCTGAAACTGCTTGAGCTCGTCGAGAAACTCCTTGGAGCTGATGTCCATCTTCTCGAGCTTGGACAGAGTCTCCTTGGCCTCGTGCTCCTCTTTGAGCCGGGCGTCGACGATCTGGTCGCCGTCGCTGATCTCTCCGCGAGCCCGCGGGTGCACCACCATCTCTTCGGCGGTCTCGTGCACGGCGAGCAGCTGACGCAGGTCCACGAACGCCTTCTCGCGGGCTTCGTCGCCCGACGCGGAGAACACCTCTTCGAACAGATCCTTGATCAGATCGTGCTGTCCCGTCAGGAACTTCACGACGTCGTCGGTCGACTGGACAAACGTTTCGACCATGGCGGTACCTCCAGCTTTCAGCTTTGAATCAATGTGGAATGGGCGCGGATGGGCTGTGCGCCACGTCAGGATTACCCCGAGTAAGCGGCTGTCAACCCTTCAGCTTCGCCCGTAACCGGACGTTGACCGGTTCCGGCAACAACGCAGACACGTCGCCGCCCAACGTCGCGACTTCTTTGGCCAGTGACGACGACACGAACGAGTACTGCGCCGTGGTGGCCACGAAGAACGTGTCGACGCCCGCGATGTGCTTGTTCATCTGGGCCATCTGCAGCTCGTACTCGAAGTCGGTGCCGGTGCGCAGGCCCTTGACAATCGCCGTCAGCCCCCGCGCCTTGACGAAGTCGACGACGAGCCCTGCCCCGGCCTCCACCCGCAGGTTCGGCAGGTGCGCGCACGACTCCTCGATCATCGCGATCCGCTCGTCGGCGCTGAACATGCCGGACTTGTTGGGATTGGTCAGCACCGCGACGATCACCTCGTCGAACTGCGCGGCGGCGCGCTCGAAGACGTCGACGTGCCCGAGCGTCACCGGATCGAACGACCCCGGGCACACTGCGCCGCTCATGGGCCACGACGCTATCAGCCGCGGAATGACCGTTGACCGAACTCCAACCGGGTGTCGCCGTAACGCCGTTGCGGCCAGACATCCCAGCCGACCGGCCACGTCAGCGGCGGTGACGACGCCCGCCGCTCCACTACAACGACGGTCCCGTCGGTTGCCCAGCCGCCCGCGTCCAATGCGGTCAGGATCGCGTTGACGTCGTCGACCGGCATGCCGTACGGCGGGTCGGCCAGCACGAGAGTCACGGGAGCACCACCGCCTGAGAGCACCGCCGCCACCGGTCGGGGGAGCACCGTCGCGCCGGCCAGGCCCAGCGTGGCCGCGTTGCGTGAGATCACCGCTGCGGTGCGAGAATCCGACTCGACGAACGTCGCCCGGCCCGCGCCACGCGACAACGCCTCGAGTCCCAGCGCGCCGGAACCCGCGTACAGATCGAGCACGTCGATGCCCGCGAAGTCCAGCCGGGCCGTCAACACGTTGAACAAGGCCTCCCGCACGCGGTCGCTGGTGGGCCGGGTTCCCTTCGGCGGGACCGCGATGCGCCGGCCCCCGGCGCGCCCCCCGATGATCCGGGTCAGTTGACCACCATCAGCAGGTCGCCGCCCTCCACCTGCGCGGTCTCCGACACCGCGACCCGGGTGACCACACCGGCCTTGGCGGCGGTGATCGCCGCTTCCATCTTCATCGCTTCGATGGTGGCTACCGTCTGGCCGACGGCCACCTCGTCGCCTTCGGTGACGCACACGGTGACGACACCCGCGAACGGCGCGGCGATGTGACCGGAGTTGGCCCGGTCGGCCTTCTCGGCGGCGGGGACGCTGGTCGCGATGCTGCGGTCGCGCACCAGCACCGGGCGGAGTTGACCGTTGAAGATGCACATCACGGTGCGCATGCCCCGCTCGTCGGGGTCGGAGATCGCCTCCAGCCCGATCAGCAGCTCGACGCCGCGCTCGAGGTGCACGCGGTGTTCGTCGCCGTGGCGGAGCCCGTAGAAGAACTGGTTGGCCGACAGCCGTGAGGTGTCGCCGTACAGCTCGCGGTGTTCTTCGAATTCCTTTGTCGGGCCGGGGAACAGCAGCCTGTTCAAGGTGGCCTGCCGTTGCGGCCCTGGGACGGACAGCGCGTTCTCGTCCTCTTGGGTCAGCTCTTGTTGCGGTTTGGCGGGCGGGCGGCCGGCGAGCGCCTTGGTGCGCAACGGCTCCGGCCAGCCGCCGGGCGGGTCGCCCAGCTCGCCGCGGAGGAACCCGATCACCGAGTCCGGGATGTCCAGACGCGATGGGTCGGAAGCGAATTCGTCGGCGCTGATGCCGGCACCGAGTAGGGCCAGCGCCAGGTCGCCGACCACTTTGGACGACGGCGTCACCTTGACCAGCCGGCCCAGGATCCGGTCCGCCGCGGCGTAGTTGGCCTCGATCTCCTCGAACCGGTCACCGAAGCCGAACGCGATCGCCTGCTGCCGCAGATTGGACAACTGGCCGCCGGGGATCTCGTGGCTGTACACCCGGCCGGTCGGGTGAGGAGGGCCGGATGCTGCAACATCGAACGGCGCGTACACCTTTCGCAGCGCCTCCCAGTACGGCTCGAGCTCGCACACCGCCGGCAACGACAATCCCGAGTCGTATTCGGTGTGGGCGGTGGCGGCGACGATCGCCGACAGTGCGGGCTGACTGGTGGTGCCGGCCAGCGGTGCGGCGGCGCCGTCGACCGCACTGGCGCCGGCGTGGATGGCCGCCAGGTAGGTGGCCAGCTGACCGCCGGGGGTGTCGTGGGTGTGCACGTGTACCGGCAGGTCGAACCTGCTGCGCAGCGCGCCCACCAAAGCCGTCGCGGCCTGGGGCCGCAGCAGCCCGGCCATGTCTTTGATCGCCAGGATGTGCGCGCCGGCGTCGACGATCTGCTCGGCCAGCTTCAGGTAGTAGTCCAGCGTGTAGAGGTTTTCTGCCGGGTCGGACAGGTCGCCCGTGTAGCTCATCGCGACTTCGGCGATGGCCGTGCCGGTCTCGCGGACCGCGTCGATCGCCGGGCGCATCGACTCGACGTTGTTCAGTGCGTCGAAGATGCGGTAGATGTCCACCCCGACGGCGGTGGCCTCCTGGACGAACGCGTCGGTCACGGACTCGGGGTATGGCGTGTAGCCGACGGTGTTGCGGCCGCGCAGCAGCATCTGCAGGCAGATGTTGGGCACTTCCTCGCGGATCGCGGCCAGCCGCTCCCACGGGTCCTCTTTCAGGAACCGCAGTGCCACGTCGTAGGTCGCGCCGCCCCAGCATTCGATCGACAGCAGCTGCGGCGTCATCCGCGCGATGTAGGGCGCGACCATCAGCAGGCCGGTCGTGCGCAGCCGGGTGGCCAGCAGCGACTGGTGCGCGTCGCGGAACGTGGTCTCGGTAACGCCAACGGCCGCAGACTCTTTCAGCCAGTTCGCGAAGCCCTCCGGGCCCAGCTCGGTCAGGCGTTGCTTGGAGCCGGCGGGTGGCGGCGCGGACAAGTCCGCCGCCGGCAGCTTGTCACGCGGATACACCGTGGCCGGCCGCGGGCCGTGCGGCTGGTTCACGGTGACGTCCGCAAGGTAGTTCAGGATCTTCGTCCCGCGGTCGGCCGGGGTGCGTGCGGTCACCAGCCAGGGCCGCTCGTCGATGAACGACGTGGTGATCCGTCCGGCGCGGAAGTCCGAATCCGTCACCACCGCAAGCAGAAACGGGATGTTCGTCGACACGCCGCGGATGCGGAACTCGGCGAGCGCACGCCGGGCCCGGGCCACCGCGGCGGAAAAGTCGCGCCCGCGGCAGGTCAGCTTGACCAGCATCGAGTCGAAGTGCGCGCTGATCTCCGCCCCCAGGTTCGTGGCTCCGTCCAGCCGAACGCCGGCTCCACCGGACGAGCGGTAGCCGGTGATGCGGCCGGTGTCGGGGCGGAACCCGTTGGCCGGATCCTCGGTGGTGATCCGGCATTGCAGCGCCGCACCCCGGACCTGCACCGAATCCTGCTGCAGCCCAAGGTCTTCCAGCGACTCCCCGTCGGCGATACGCATCTGGCTGCCGACCAGGTCGACGTCGGTGACCTCTTCGGTGACGGTGTGCTCGACCTGGATGCGTGGGTTCATCTCGATGAACACGTAGTGTCCGCGCTCGTCGAGCAGGAACTCGACTGTGCCGGCGTACGAGTAGCCGATCTGGCGAGCGAAGGCCACGGCGTCGGCGCAGATCCGGCTGCGCAGGTCGTCGGACAGGTTGGGCGCCGGGGCGATCTCGATGACCTTCTGGTGCCGGCGCTGCAGGCTGCAGTCGCGCTCGAACAGGTGGATGACGTTGCCCTGCGTGTCCGCGAGGATCTGCACCTCGATGTGCCGGGGGTTTATCACCGCCTGCTCGAGGTAGACGGTCGGGTCGCCGAACGCCGACTCCGCCTCCCGGCTGGCCGCCTCGATGGCCTCGGGCAGCGCGTCGGGGTCGGTGACCCGCCGCATTCCGCGCCCTCCCCCGCCGGACACCGCCTTGACGAAAAGCGGGAACTGGAATTCTTCGCAAGCAGCGACCAGTTCGTCCACCGACGTCGACGGCGGCGAGGAGCGCAACACCGGAAGACCGGCGGCGCGGGCCGCCTCGATGGCCCGCGCCTTGTTGCCCGTGAGTTCGAGGACTTCGTAACTGGGTCCGATGAACGTGATGCCCGCGGCGGCGCAGGCCTCTGCCAGCTCCGGGTTCTCGGACAGGAAGCCGTACCCGGGATAGACCGCGTCGGCACCGGCCCGGCGCGCGGTCGCGACGATCTCGCCGACCGACAGGTACGCCCGTACCGGATGGCCCTCCTCGCCGATCTGGTACGACTCGTCGGCCTTGAGCCGGTGCACGGAATTGCGGTCCTCGTAGGGGTACACCGCCACGGTCGCGATGCCGAGCTCGTAGGCCGCGCGGAACGCGCGGATCGCGATTTCGCCGCGGTTGGCGACGAGAACCTTGTGAATCACTAGATCAGAGTCGACCAGTAATACCAGAACTGCACGAGGATCGCGAAGATCACGGCGATGAACCACACCGCCGCCAGCGACCAGCGCCAGCGGTAGGCGAATCGGGCGGCCGCGTACCTACCGAGCGGCTGCAGCGCAATCGACGAGACCACTACCAGCAGCGGGATCGTCACCGCCCACACCACCATGCAGTACGGGCAGAGCGCGCCGATGCGGTACAGGCTCTGGAAGATCAGCCAGTGCACGAACACGGCGCCCACCAGGGTGCCGCCGGCCAGGCCGACCCAGTACCAGCGTGGCAGCGTCACTCTGCTCACCGCCAGCACCCCGGTCACCAGCACCACGCTGAACCCGACCACGCCCATCAGCGGGTTGGGAAAGCCGAACACCGACGCCTGCGGTGTGACCATCACCGAACCGCAGGACAGCACCGGGTTGATGCTGCACGTCGGCCGGTAGCTGGGGTCCTTCAGCAGCTCGATCTTCTCGATCGTCAGCGTCAGCGCTGCCGCCAGCCCGATCACCCCGGCGATCAGCACCCACCAGGCGCCCGGCCGTGGCACCGTGACGCCGCGGGTGCCTCGATCTTCGGCGGCCGGTGCCGGAGACGGCGCCTCGACGGTCATGGCGCTGCCGGGGCCGGTGCGGCCGGCGTCAATCCGGGAACAGGACCGGTAATCGCGGTGACCTTGT